>CAZCEE010000321.1:0-3270 GCA_964497165.1 uncultured Schumannella sp.
TCCTGCGCGCCGACGAGAAGGCGAAGCTCCTCGCCTACCACCGCTGGCACGAGGGTGGGCCGGGCGACGACGTGGTCGTCGTGGCCAACCTCGCGGACCGCGTCGTCGACGACCTGCGACTGGGGTTGCCGGCGGCCGGCCGCTGGCGGGTCCGCCTGAACTCGGATTCGCCCGATTACGCGCCGGATTTCGGCGGCCACGAGGCGTTCGACACCGAGACGGACGACGACCCCAGGGACGGCTTCGACCAGAGCGCGCTCGTCTCGGTCGGGCCGTATGGGGTCGTCGTCCTGTCGCAGGGCCCCTGAGCGTGGTCCGCGCGGCTAGCTCGTGGTCGCGGGGCGGATGTTCTGGTTCAGGTGGAAGAGGTTCGTCGGGTCGTAATCGCGCTTGACCTGCGCCAGCCGGCGGTAGGTCAGCTCGGGATATGCCTCGTGGACCCGGGCCTCGCCCTCGTCCTCGAGGAAGTTCGCGTAGACCCCGATCGCGCGGGGCCGGAGGGCCTCGTAGTAGGCCTGCGTGAACGCCTGGTGGATCGGCGCCTCGGCGACATCCTCGTACGGCGTGATGATGATCACCATGACCCCGGCTTCGCGATGGGCGAAGGCCGTGGCACCGGCCGGCACGCGCGCCATCGCGCCACCGAGGATCCGGATCTGGGTCATCGTGGCCGGCGAGGTCGCGGCCGCGCTGTGCTCGACGATGGCGTCGATCGCGGCGTCGTCGAGCCTGTCGAGGAACAGCGATCGATGGGCGGCGGGCGCCGGGTTCTCGGCGTCCTTGAGCATCTGGTAGATGCCCGGGTACGGCATCGGCGTGACCATCTCGGCCATGGGCGTCGCGACCTGGCGGAACGGCTCGATGGCGGCCTGGCCGGCCTCGGCGTCGCCGTCGAAGACGAACATGATGGCGAGCGTGGGCTTGCCATGGAGCTCGGCCGGGATGAACGGCGCGGGCGGAGCGGCCATCAGGAACGAGATCGTCGTGAGGGCCTCCGGCGCACTGGCCGCGATGGGACCGAGACTTCGCAGGACCTCGCGGGTCGGCGGCATGAACAGCGCGCCGCCAAAGATCATGCCGACCGGATACAGGCGGAACTGGAAGCGCGTCACCACGCCGAAGTTGCCACCGCCACCGCGGACGGCCCAGAACAGGTCGGAGTTTTCCTGCTCGCTCGCCGTGATGAGGCGGCCCTCGGCTGTGACCATCTCGACCGAGACGAGCGCATCGATGGCCAGGCCGTGCTTGCGAACGAGCCAACCGATGCCCCCGCCCAGCGTCAGGCCGGACAGGCCGACGCTGCCGGTGTCCCCGAATGGCGTCGCGAGCCCGTGGGCACCCGCCGCCGCGGTGTACTCGCCCGCGGTCAGGCCGGCCTGGGCCCACGCGAGACGCCGCTCAGGGTCGATGTGGAGGCCCTTCATGTCGCTGAGATCAAGGACGATCCCGCCTTCGCTCGTGCCGAAACCGGCCAGGCTGTGCGAGCCGCCACGGACCGCGAGCTCGAGTCGCGCATCTCGAGCGAAGACGACCGTCCGCGCGACGTCCGCGGCGCTGGCCGCCTTGACGATCAGCGATGGACGGCGGTCGATCGCCCGGTTGTGGACGAGGCGCGCGGTGTCGTACGCCTGGTCCTCGGGGCGGATGACCGTCCCGATCAGGCCAGCTGCAAAGCCGGCGACGTCGAGAGGGATTGATGGATCGTGGGCGGGGATGCGGGCAAGAGCCATGCCGTGGATTCCTTTCGGGTCGGTGGTCAGAAGGCGTGGGAGGAGCCGATGACCCGATGTTCGTGGCAGACGGAGGCCGTGCCTGCGGACAACCGCCCGCGTCGTCACGGCGACGGATGGCGGGTCGGCATGCGACGCATGACGATGTCGGGGGCGCGGCCGAACGCCCCTGCTCGGGGCTGATCGGGCTGACCGATCAACCGGCGCGTGACCCCGGAATCGCTATCGAGCGGTCCAGCCGCCGTCGATCATCACGGTCGCGCCGGTGATGAGGCTCGCCGCGGGCGATGCGAGGAAGACGACGCCACCCGCGACGTCCATCGGCTCACCGATCCGGTGCAGGCCGGCGATGCGCTCCCGGACGTCGGCCTCGAACGCTGGGTCCTCGAGGGCCGCCGACGTGCCGTCGGTCCGGATGAACGTAGGCGCCACGGCGTTGACCGTGATGCCGTACCGACCCCATTCCACGGCGAGACACTTGGTCAGGTGGGAGACGGCGGCCTTGGAGGCGCAGTAGATGGCCTCCGTCGGCAGCGCGACGAACCCAGCCTGAGAACTCAGATTGACGATGCGGCCTCCGCCACGGGGGATCATCACCCGCGCCGCGGCCTGGCTCGCGAAGAACAGGCCCTTGACGTTGACGTCCATCGTCAGGTCGAAATCGGCCTCGTTGACGTCCTCCGCGGGGTTGCCGGGCCCCAGGCCCGCGTTGTTGACGAGGATGTCAAGCCGCCCGAATCGATCGACGATGGTGTCGATCGCCGGCGCGAGTTGCTCGAGATGGGTCACATCCATCTGGACGCCCAGCGCACGACGGCCCATCGCCTCGATCTCGGCGACGAGGTCGTCCGCGGTGCCGGCCTGACGCAGGCCCAGGACGACGTCCGCCCCGGCATCCGCAAGAGCGAGCGCGATCGCCCGTCCGAGGCCGCGGGCCGCCCCGGTGACCAGGGCGACCTGCCCCGTGAGCGCAAAGCTCGGAAAGTCCGTCATCGGTCCTCCTCGGATCCCTGTGCGTCTCAGGTCGGCGGCGGCGAGACTCCGTGGCGGTAGAACGGGATCGGCTCGGCGGGCAGCGGCGTGTTCCCGGCGATGAGGTCCGCCGCCTTCTCGGCCAGCATCATCACCGGCGCGTAGATGTTGCCGTTGGTGACGTACGGCATCGCCGAGGCATCCACGACCCGCAGGCCCTCCACCCCGTGGACGTGCATCGTGAGCGGGTCGGTCACCGACAGCTCGTCGATGCCCATACGCGCCGTGCACGAGGGATGGAGCGCGGTCTCGGCGTCGCGCCGGACCCACTCGAGGATCTCGTCGTCGGTCTCGACGCTCCCGCCCGGTGAGGTCTCGCCCCCGTTGTACGGCGCCATCGCCGGCTGGTTGAGCAGGCGCCGGGCGACGCGGACGGCCTCGACCCATTCGCGCCGGTCCTGGTCGGTCGAGAGGTAGTTGAAGCGCAGCGCCGGGTGCTCACGCGGGTCGGTGCTCCTGAGCGTGATCGAGCCGCGGGCGTCGGAGTACATCGGCCCGACATGGACCT
>CAZCEE010000322.1:0-3269 GCA_964497165.1 uncultured Schumannella sp.
GCTCGGCCGCCGGTCCCGGCCCAGCGCACCGCCGGTCCTGCGCCGCGCCGGCATCACCCTCGACCCGGCCCGGCGCGAGGTGACCCGGGACGGCCGCTACGTCCTGCTGTCGAAGAAGGAGTTCGCCGTACTGACGGAGCTGCTGCGGGCCGACGGTGCCGTGGTGTCGGCCGAGCACCTATTGGAAAAGGCATGGGACGAACACGTCGACCCGTTCACCGGCGCCGTCCGGCTCACGATCCTCAAACTTCGTCGCAAGCTCGGCGACCCACCCGTCATCGAGACCACGCCCGGCGTCGGGTACCGGATCCCATGAACCGGCCCCGTCCGACGCTGCGCCTGCGGCTCACCATCGTCTACGGCGGCCTGTTCTTCCTCGCCGGCCTGACCCTCCTCGGCGTCACGTTCCTGCTGTTCAACCAGCAGCTGTCCTACTACAGCGAGCAGGCCAACGAATCGCGAACACAAGACGGCCGCGACCCACGGATGATCATCGTAGAGAAGGACACCGTGCTGACCGGCGAAGCGGCGGTCGAGTGGATGCGACGTCAGGAGGCAGAGATCCACGCCGCTGCCACGACCTCGCTGCTGACCCAGGGCTCGATCGAGCTCGTCGTCGTCGGCGCGGCAGCCGCAGCCTCGGGCTGGGTCGTCGCCGGCCGGGTCCTCGGGCCCCTGCACAGGGTGACCGCGACAGCGCGGCGCATCGCCGCCGCCCCGGCCACCGACCGCAGCCTCCAGCACCGCATCGACCTGCACGGCCCCGACGACGAGGTGAAGGAACTCGCCGACACCTTCGACGGCATGGTCGAGCGCCTCGACCATGCCTTTGACGGACAGCGCCGATTCGTCGCCAACGCCTCCCACGAGCTACGGACGCCGTTGACACTCAACCGCGCCATCGTTGAACTTGCCATGCACCGCCGCACCGCGTCACCGGACGTCATCCGGCTCGGCGAAGACCTGCTGAAGATCAACGCCCGCCACGAGCGGCTCATCACGGGCCTACTACTGCTGGCCAAATCCGAACACGAGATCGCCGAACGGACCCCCGTCGATCTCGCCGATGTCGTGACACACGTGGTCACCCAGGCCAAAGCAGAAGCCGACGCGGTAGACGTGCGAATCGAGGAGAGCCCCGACCCCGCCCCGACCCGCGGTGACCCGCTGCTGCTGGAGCGGCTGGTCCACAACCTCGTCGACAACGGCATCCGCCACAACACCGGCGACGGCACCGGCTGGGTACGAGTGGCAAGCCGGACCGTCACCGATCACGTCGAGGTGGAAGTCAGCAACAGCGGACCAACCGTTCCGCCGTACGAAGTACCGACACTGTTCGAACCCTTCCGCCGACTCCACCCCGGCCGCCTCGTCACAGCCACCGGATCAGGCCTCGGCCTATCCATCGTCCGCTCGGTCACCGAAGCACACGCCGGCCACATCCAAGCGATCCCCAGACAGGGCGGCGGCCTCATCGTCACCGTCACGCTCAAAGTCGACGACGCCATCTCCTAAATTCCTCAACCGCAAGCCGGGTTCAAGTCAGGAGCATTTCCTGGCGTACCTCGCACCGGCCGTATGGCACACCAGCGATGAAGGTGAAGGGGCTTGTGATGGCAGATCAGCACGCGTCCAGCGGCTGGAACCGGCGCACGTTTATGCGTCGGACCGGTCTGGTCGCCGGTGCGGCGGCGGTGCTCCCGATGACAAGCACGTGGGACTCCGCAGCGGCCAGCGTCGACCCTGACGAGTTGTTCAAGGCGGGCCGGTTCGCCGAGGCCGATCGGGGCTACGCGGAGGTCCTGCGAACCGACCCAACGAACGCCATTGCGAACGCCCAGCGCGGATACGTCGCCCTGCTGTCCAACCGTTTCTCCGAAGCCGAAAGCTACCTGATCCGGGCGGTCGAGTTGGCCCCCGACGGCCAGTTTGCCAAGCAGCTATTGGCGGACTGTTACGTGCGGCAGGACCAGTTCGCCCGTGCGGTGCCGTTGCTGCGGGGTTTATGGCAACGAGGCGTACGCCAGGCAGCTTGAGGCGGTGACGGGGGCGCCGTACCAGGTGGATGGTGCAGAGACCACGCGAGTGCCGTTTGTGGCCATGGATCCCATGCCGCTTGTCGAGGCGTCGGTGCGGGGTGGGCAGCCGAAGCGATTCATGTACGACACAGGCGGGACGTCGCTGAGTCTGTCGATGGAAGCGGCTGCGGAAGCGGGCCTACAGGCAGTATCCACCGGCCGGGGACAGGCCGGTGGACAGACCTTCACCATGTACTTCGGTGTCCTGGACTCATTCCGCCTGGGCGACATCGAACTGCGCAACTTCCCCGTCCACTGGGCCGACGTCGACAGACCTACCCAGCTCGGCGACCCGCAGCCGGCTGGCGTCATCGGGACCCACATCTTCTATCACTTTCTGACGACGCTGGACTACGCGAACCAGGCGCTGATCCTGCGCAGGAAGACCACAGCACAGCTCAACGCCTTCCAGCGCGAGGCCCGCGCCGCCGGGATCAAACCACTGCCGCTGTGGTTGGCGGGGGACCACTTCCCGTTCACCCTGGGCAGCATCAACGGCCGCGACCGGCGGGTGGTCTGCATGGACACCGGCGGCGCCGGCGGGAATTGCGTCGCCATGACCGAAACGGTGGCAAAACGCCTGCGGGTGCGGGTGGACTACGACCGCCCCACCTCCGTCAACCGCATTCCTGCCTATCCCTGCTATCCCGACGAGGCGCGACTCGGGGCGGCGGTCGCCAAGGGCGCCTACAGCATCGCCCGCACCCAACCGGCCGCCTACGAACGCTTGGGATTCGACCCCATCGCCAACTTCACCCACGCCTTCTTCAAACCGTTCACGATCACCTTCGACTTCAGTGACATGCAGTTCTACATCTCGCGGCCCTAACCTCGCTCAGTCGTCGAGGAAGGTCACGTCGAGCCGGGCCAGCCGCTCGGCGTCGGCGAGGATGTGGATCTCGGTGACCTTCCCGTCCCGGAACGTGAAGCCCATGACGCCGGTCAGCTGCCCGCCCACCACCGTGACGGCCCCCGCGGAACCGTTGATCAGCGCCGGCCGTGCGGTCGGCGCCACCTTCGCGAACATGAGCGCCTGCCCGGCCACCGACCGCGCACCGTGCACCACCTTGAGCAGGCCGCTCCGCGCACCGGTGTCCGCACGCAGCACCACGTCCGGGTCCAGCACCGCGACCAGCGCCTCGAAGTCACCGTCACGCGCGGCGGCCATGAACGCGTTCACCACCTCGCGCT
>CAZCEE010000323.1:0-3268 GCA_964497165.1 uncultured Schumannella sp.
GAGGTAGGCGGGGGCATCCGCATCCTCACCGTGGACTCGCACCGCGACGGTCTCGATCGGCGTCGAAATCGCCGTCACCTCGATACCGTCGGCTTCGGCGACTGCCCGCACCGCCGCCGCGAACGTCGCCGCCCGATCGCCGAGGTTGCTGCCGACGGCGAGCACGGCATCCGCTTCGATGCGTCGGAGCTGCACGTTCACGATCCCGCCACCGCAGACCGGCGGCGGGTGATCGTCACACTGACGTCGTCGAATGGCACCGTGATCGGCGCGTTCGGCTTGTGCACGGTCACGACCACTTCGTGCGCGGCGGGGAACGACAGCGCGACGGCCGCGACCCGCTCGGCGACCGTCTCGATGAGGTCGACCGGGTCGCTCTCGACTGCGGCGACGACCTGTTCAGCGAGTTCGCCGTAGTGCACGGTGCGCTCGAGGTCGTCGGTGGCGGCTGCGGGCGCGAGCGGCAGTCGCACCGTGACATCGAGGATGAAGAGCTGCCCGTCGCGACGCTCGTGCTCGAAGACGCCGTGGTTCGCCGTGGCGCGCAGCCCGGTGAGCCGGATCTCGTCGAGCGGCTCCATCGGCGATGGCTTCACGACGCTCCCTCGGTCACGGCTGCGGCGACGTCGAGGGCAAGTCGAGTCGACGGCACGTCGTGCACCCGCACCGCCCACGCCCCCTGCCGGGCGACGAGCGCCGAGATCACGGCCGTCGGCAGGTCGCGGTCTTCCATCGGAGCGTCGTCGGGCAGCAGGGCGCCGACGAACCGCTTGCGCGAAGCCCCGATGAGGATGCCGTGGCCGAGCGACGCGATCTCGTCGAAGTGCCCCAGCAGGGCCCAGTTGTGTTCCGGTGCCTTGCCGAAGCCGAGACCCGGGTCGAGCACGATCTTCGCCGGGTCGACCCCCGCGACCACGAGTTCGGCGACCCGGGATTTGAGTTCGGCCCGCACCTCGGCGACGACGTCGCCGAAGCTGGGCGCGACGTCGGCGCCACCTCGCCAATGCATGACCGCGTAGTGCACCCCGGTCTCGGCGACGACCCGCGCCATCCCCTCGTCGGCGAGCCCGCCCGACACGTCGTTGACGAGCTGCGCCCCCGCGTCGATCGCGGCGAGCGCCGTCGCGGCGTTCATCGTGTCGATGCTGACCGAGACCCCCTCCTGGGAGAGCGCGGCGATGACCGGGATGACCCGTGCCTGCTCCTCGTCGAGGTCGACTTTCGCGGCGCCCGGCCGGGTCGACTCGCCACCGACGTCAACGATCGCGGCGCCGGCATCCCTCAGCTCCAGTCCCCGCGTGATCGCCGCATCCGTCTCATCGAAACGCCCGCCGTCGCTGAACGAGTCGGGCGTGACGTTGAGGATGCCCATGATGATCGTCATGTGGCGGCTCCGATCAGGGTCATCGCTTCGGCCCGTCCGGCGGGATCGGTGAGCGCCCCGCGGCTCGCGACCGTGACGGTGGTGGAGCGGGTCTGTCGGGCATCGCGGGCGGCGAGGCAGTCGTGTTGGGCGTCGAGCACGACGATCACCCCGCGCGGGGCGAGGCCCTCCTCGAGCGCGTCGGCGATCTGCTCGCCGAGGCGCTCCTGCAGTTGCGGGCGTGCGGCAAGCGTCTCGACGACGGTTCCGAGCCGACCGAGCCCGACGACCTTGCCGCCCGGGAGGTAGCCGACGTGGGCGACCCCACGAAACGGAAGCAGGTGGTGTTCGCACATCGACCGGAACTCGAGGCCGCGCAACAGCACCAGGTCTCCGCGTTCGCCGTCGCCCGCAGCATCCACCCCGTCGCGCAGGATCGCGACCGGGTCGACGTCGAGTCCGGCGAAGTATTCGGCGTAGGCCTCAGCCACTCGGCGCGGGGTGCGCTGAAGGCCCCGGCGCGCCGGGTCTTCACCGATCGCTGCCAACAGCTCGGCCACGGCGGCCTCGATGCGGCTTTGGTCGACGGTCATCGCCGCGTCAAGCGGTGGCGATGCCGGGCGACTTGCGGGGGCGCGGGGTGCGCTGCGGCTTCGACGGCTCGGAGTCGACACCACCGTCGACGACACCCGGATCGACGGGTGCCTTGCTCGGCACCTTGACCGGCGGTCGATCGCTCAGCGGGCGACTCTTGCTCGACAGCCACTGCGGGCGCTCGGGCAGCCGCTTCACCTGTGCGAACAGGTCGGCGAGCTGGACGTGGTCGAGCGTCTCCTTCTCGAGCAGCTCGGTTGCGAGCGTGTCGAGGATGTCGCGGTTGTCGTTCAGCACCTTCCAGGCCTCGTCGTGGGCCTGCTCGATGAGCTTGCGCACCTCGAGGTCGACCTTCTCGGCGATCTCTTCCGAGTAGTCGCGCTGGTGGCCCATGTCGCGGCCGAGGAAGACCTCGCCGCTTGACTGCCCGAGCTTCACGGCGCCGATGTCGGCGCTCATGCCGTACTCGGTGACCATCTTTCGGGCGATCGCGGTGGCCTTCTCGATGTCGTTCGAGGCACCGGTCGTCGGGTCGTGGAAGACGATCTCTTCGGCGACGCGGCCGCCCATCGCGTAAGCGAGCTGGTCGAGCAGTTCGTTGCGGGTGATCGAGTACTTGTCTTCCAGCGGCAGCACCATCGTGTAGCCGAGGGCCCGGCCGCGCGGCAGGATCGTGACCTTCGTCACCGGGTCGGTGAAGCGCATCGCGGCGGCGGCGAGCGCGTGACCACCCTCGTGGTACGCGGTGATGAGCTTCTCTTTGTCGTTCATCAGGCGCGAGCGACGCTGCGGGCCGGCCATGACCCGGTCGACGGCCTCATCCAGGGCGCGGTTGTCGATCAGCTGCGCGTTGCTGCGCGCCGTGAGCAGCGCGGCCTCGTTGAGGACGTTCGCCAGGTCGGCGCCGGTGAAGCCCGGCGTCTTACGGGCGAGCACCGCGAGGTCGACGCCCTTCGCCATCGGCTTGCCCTTGGCGTGCACGGCGAGGATCTGCTCGCGGCCCTTCTGGTCGGGAGCGTCGACACCGATCTGCCGGTCGAAGCGGCCCGGGCGCAGCAGGGCGGGGTCGAGGATGTCGGGGCGGTTCGTCGCCGCGATCAGGATGACGTTCGTCTTCACGTCGAAGCCGTCCATCTCGACCAGCAACTGGTTGAGGGTCTGCTCACGCTCGTCATGCCCGCCACCGAGCCCCGCGCCACGGTGCCGGCCGACGGCGTCGATCTCGTCGACGAAGATGATCGCCGGCGCATTCTGCTTCGCCTGCTCGAACAGGTCGCGCACGCGGCTCGCGCCGACGCCGACGAACATCTC
>CAZCEE010000324.1:0-3259 GCA_964497165.1 uncultured Schumannella sp.
ACGAACACCATGTCGGCGCCCGCGAGAGCCTCTTCGATCTCTTCGGCGTGGTCTTCGGCCGCGCGGCGACCGACCTCGGGGTCGGCGCCGGCGCCGAGACCGCGGGTGAGCTCTCGACCGACGTCGAGCTTGACGTCGGCGTCGCTCATCAGGAGGGCTTGGGCGTCGGTGTTGATCGCGATGAACTCCACCCCGCGCAGACCGAGCTCGATCATGCGGTTGACGGCGTTGACCCCACCGCCGCCGATTCCGACGACCTTGATCACCGCCAGGTAGTTCTGGTTCGACGTCACGTTCCGGCCTCCGAGGGGAAAGTTTCAACCTCAGCTTGAAGTTGAGATTCTTTCTCAATATGATGATTCGCCCCCACGGTAAGCGCGTCGACTGGCAACACCCCGGACATCCATGCGCGTGTCGCCGCGCGGGGGATCAATCCAGTCGGAAGACCGCGCTCCCCGGCGCCGAGACGTCATACTCCCCCGGGCCGGCTGTGGCGAACCGAGCCAGAAGCGCGGCGAGGATGGCGGCCTTCCGCTCGGAGTCGTCGGCACTCCCCCAGACGACTCGCTGATCGCTCCCCGTGAGGTTGAGGGTCACGTCATCCCGCGTGCGCGCGCCGATCGAATCGACCTGCGCCAGCACCTCAGGGGGCAGCGCGATGAGCACCTCGGCCATCGCATCGAAACCGGTGCCCTCGGATCCGCTGTCGTCGATCTGCATGAGAGGGAGGTTCCCCGGCCGGGTCGGCGACGACTCGAGCACGACGCCCGCGCCGTCGACGACGTCGAACCCCGCGGCCGTCGTGATCACGCCGAGCGGAGTGCGCTCGACGATGTGGATCACGAGGGTGCCGGGTGGCACGAGTTCGGTGACATAGCTGCGGATGCTCGTGAACTGCCCGAGTTCGTCACGGATGCGCGTTTCGTCGAGAAGCGCGAGCGGGGTGCCGAGTTGCCCCGACACCGCTTCCTGGACAACAGCCGGGTCGAGTCGGACGGTGCCGTCGACGCGGATCTCGCGAAGCGCCAGGATCGGCGAGAACACCGCTGCCGCAATCAGCGCCGCCGTCACGCCGAGGATCGCGAGAATCGTGAGCACACCGATTCGGCGGCGGCGGGCGTGACGGGTGAAACGCTTGGCTTCTGCGCGCTTCGCTTTGGCGAAGGCGCTTTCGCGCGCGCGCTCTGCTGAGGCGGAGGCGCTTTCGCGCCTCCGCGCGGCGCCAGCGCCGACGGCCGTCTCGGGCGTCGGGTCACGTGGGACGCGCTGCGAGTCGCGCGAGGCGGGCGCGACATTCGACTTCGGCGGCGGAGCCTTCGACACCGTGGGTTGCTGCGCGGCGGGGCGCTCGGGACGCTTCACGGCTCGAGCGCGGCGACCAGTTGCGGGATGATGCGGTACACGTCACCGCAACTGAGCGTCATCACGAGATCTCCGGGACGGGCGAGCTCGGCGACTCGGTCGGCGGCGGCCTGCCAGTCGGGGAGGTAGTCGACCCGCGAGGCGTCGTGGAACCGCTCCGCGACCATGGCGCCCGTCACCCCGGGAATCGGATCTTCACGCGCGCCGTAGACATCCAAAACGACGGTGTGATCGGCGAGCCGTTCGTAGGCTTCCGCGAACTCCCCCGCCATGGCTTGCGTTCGGCTGTACAGGTGGGGCTGGTGCACCGCAATGACGCGGCCCGAGCCGACGACCGAGCGAGCGGTCTCCAGTGCGGCGACGACTTCGGTGGGGTGATGTGCGTAGTCGTCGTAGACCCGCACCCCGGCGACGGTTGCGTGGTGCTCGAATCGACGTCCGGTGCCGGCGAAAGCCTCAAGGCCGTGCGCAATCCCCGCGGGATCGAAGCCGAGACCAGCGAGGACAGCGAAGGCGCCGGCGGCGTTGAGGGCGTTGTGGGCACCGGCGACGCCGAGCCGCACGGGATACCCCTCACCCCCGTACATCACGGTGAATGACACCGTCTCTGCGGCGTCGACGTCGACGAGACGCACGTCGGCATCCGATGCCGCCCCGAAGGTGAGCGCGCGGGGAGCGGTGGCCCGCGACGCGACAGTTCGTGCTCCCGCATCATCGGCGGAAGTCACGAGTAGCTCGCTCGCACCGGACGCGACGCGCACGAAAGCATCCTCGACGGTCGCTTCGGATCCGTAGTGATCAAGATGATCGGTGTCGAGATTCGTGATCAGCACGGCGGCGGGGTCGTATAGCTCGAACGAGCCGTCGGACTCGTCGGCCTCGATGACCCACCACTCCCCTGCGCCCCGGCCGGCGCTACGGCCGTAGCCGGCGATGACGCCCCCGTTGACGAAACTGGGGTCGGCGCCGAGTTCCCGCAGCGCCGTGACGACCATTCCGGTCGATGTCGTCTTGCCGTGCGCCCCCGCGACAGCGATGAGTCGGGTTCCGCGCACCAACCAGGCGAGCGCGTGCGCCCGATGGAGCACCGGGATGCCGCGCCGCAGCGCCTCCTGGTACTCGGGGTTGTCCTGCCAGAGCGCCCCCGTCACCACGAGAGTGTCGGCGTCGCCGACGTGGGCGGCGTCGTGGCCGATCCACACCTCGGCGCCCAGGTCGCGCAACTCGAGCACGGCCGCGCTCTCGCTGCGATCCGACCCTGTGACGCGGTGTCCGGCCTCCAGGAACAGCCGCGCGATGCCGCTCATGCCGGAGCCGCCGATCCCGACGAAGTGGAGCGTCCCCAGATCCGCGGGGATCTCCAGGTCGAGGTCGGGCTTGATCATCTCTTCAACGCTACCGCTGGCCCGCCGCGCGCGCTTCGACCACGAGATCCACCATCCGGTCGGCGCCGTCGCGCACGCCGACCGACGCCATCCGAGCCGCCATGTCGGCGACGCGGGCGCGGTCCTGCAGGAGCCGAGGGAGCTCGTGCGCCACGTAGTCCGCCGTGAAAGCCGCGTCGGTCACGAGCACGGCTCCCCCGGCATCCACCGCCCCTCGGGCGTTGAGTGCCTGCTCGCCGTTACCGACCGCATAGGGCACGAAGACCGCGGGCACGCCGACGGCGGCGAGCTCGCACACCGTCGCGGCGCCGGCGCGCGACACCGCGAGTTCGGCGACCGCGAGGGCGAGATCCATGCGGTCGCAATACTCGAGGATGCGGTAGCCCGCGAGCCGGGGATCCTCGACGGGCGAACGGCTGCCGGTGATGTGCAGCACCTGCCAACCGGCTCCGAGGAGGGCCGCCACCGACTCCGCGACACTCCGGTTGAGCCGCAGCGCCCCCGTCGAGCCG
>CAZCEE010000325.1:0-3248 GCA_964497165.1 uncultured Schumannella sp.
TGTTGAACGCGGTGGTGACGATCGCGCCCGTGAGGTCGCGGATGCGGGGCGATGCGGCGTGCAGAGCGCGGGTCTGGAACAGCGCGGGCAGCCCCCCGAAGGCTGCGCTCCAGAGCATCATGACGAGAATCGCGGGCACGAGTCCCCGGGCGAACAGCGCGGTCAACACGATGGCGACGACGAGGGCGACCACCATGAGATTCAGCGTGCGCCGAGGGAAGCGGTCGCCGAAGACCCCCGCGACGAGCAGCCCGAGCGCCCCGGCGAGCCCGAAGAAGAGCAGCAAGAGGCTCACCTGGTCGTCGTCGACGCCCGCCACGTCAATCACCCACGGCGCGATGTACGTGTAGAAGAGGTTGTGCCCGGTCGCGACGAGCAGCACGGTGACCGCCACGATGCCGACCGCGATGATCGACCTGTCGCGTTTCACGGCGATGATCGAGCCGGTGTCGGTCGTCATCACCTGGCGCTTCGGAACGCGGTGGTCGGGCGCGGGCAACGAGACGACCGTCAGCACCGCGAAGATCACGACAAGCACGGCCATCGCCACGAACGCCCAGCGCCAGCCGACGGCGTGCCCGATCGCCGCCGTGAACGGCACCCCGAGGATGAACGCGAGCGTTCCGCCGCCCGTCGTCACCGAGACGGCGCGCGCGAGCTGGGTGGGGGCGACGAGCAGCGACACGTACGGCCCGGCAACCGCCCAGAACAGGCCGTGCGCGAGTCCGCCGAGCACGCGCGACGCGGCGAGGATCTCGTAGTTCGGGGCCAGCGCGGCGAACACGTTCGAAATCGCGAAGACTCCGAGCACCACGACGAGCAGCCCCTTGCGGGAGAAGCGTCGGGTGACCACGGTGAGCGGTGCGGCGCTCAGCACGACGGTGAAGGCGAACACCGTGATGAGCAGGCCCACGCGCGACTCGGACACGTCGAGGTCGGCCGCGATGTCGGGCAACAGCCCGGTGGGCAGGAACTCACTCGAGACCGAGACGAAGATCGCGCCCGCGAGCACGAGCAGGCGGAACAGCGGGAAGTGGTCGCCAGTGGGGGCAGACATGAGGAGGTGGCTTTCGACGGGGTGGGCTCGTGACGCCGGCCGCGGGAGAACGAAGGATGCCGCCCTCGCCTGTCACGATACCGTCCGACTGGGAGAGGCGCCGGTAGCCTGACAAGGTGACGACGCTGCTGCACTCGGCGACCGCCGTAGATGCCCGCGGCGAAACGCCGGACGCCTGGATCCTGCTTGACGGCGACACCATCTCCGCGACCGGCTCGGGCCCGGAGCGACCCGCTGCCGACGAGGCCGTCGACCTCGCGGGCCGATGGATCACGCCCGGCTTCATCGACCTCCACGGGCACGGCGGGGGCGGCGAGGATTACGGGACGGGCGACCTCGAAGCGGCCCTCGCTGCGCACCGCGCCCACGGCACGACCCGGGCCGTCATCAGCCTGGTCGCGAATCCGGTCAAGGTCCTCGACGAACAGCTCGCGCGCATCGCCGTACTCGCGGGCGCCGATCCGAGGGTGCTCGGCAGCCACCTCGAGGGTCCGTTTCTCGCCCCGACCCGACGCGGCGCACACGCCGCCGAGATGCTCATCCATCCCGACCCTGCCACGATCGACCGGCTGTTGGCCGCAGCCGCCGGAACGCTCCGGCAGGTCACGATCGCGCCTGAGCTGCCCGGCGGGCTCGACGCCGTGCGCCAGTTCGTCGACGCGGGTGTCGTCGTCGCTGTCGGACACACCGAGGCCGATGCCGCGACCGCCCGGGCGGCGTTCGATGCCGGCGCTACCCTCCTGACGCACGCGTTCAACGCGATGCCGGGCATCCACCACCGCTCCCCCGGCCCGATCGTCGCAGCGTTCGACGACGATCGGGTGAGCCTCGAACTCGTGCTGGACGGGCTGCACGTCGAGCCGAGCGTCGCAGCGATCGCCTTCGCCTCGGCCCGCGGCCGGGTCGCGCTGATCACGGATGCCATGGCCGCCGCGGCCGCACACGACGGCACCTACCGCCTCGGCGCCCTCGATGTGGACGTGCACGCGGGCGTCGCGTTGATCGCGGGCACGCAGACGATCGCGGGCTCAACCCTCACGCAGGATGTCGCGCTCCGCTTCGCGGTCGAGCAGGTGCGGCTCCCCCGTTCCGTGGCGGTCGCCGCACTGACGGCGACGCCCGCCCGCATCCTCGGTCTCGATCTCCGCCTGGGGCTGCTTGCTGCCGGTTACGCGGCCGATGTGGTGGTGCTCGATGACGAGTTCACGGTGCACGCGGTCTGGGCGGGGGGCCGAGCCTAGCCCATCCAGTTCGGCTTGTGCTCCCACGCGGTGCGGTAATAGTCGGCGTAACGCAGTCGGGCCGCGGCGGCTTCATCGACGAGCACGGTCACTTCGGGGTGGAGCTGGATCACCGATGCGGGCAGCGACGCCGACACCGGCCCTTCGACGGCGCCGGCGACGGCTTCGGCCTTCGCTTCTCCGAAGGCGAGCAGCACGAGTTCTCGGGCGTCGAGGATGGTGCCGAGCCCTTGCGTGAGGCAGTGTCGGGGCACCTCCTCGGGCGAGGCGAAGAATCGCGCGTTGTCGGCGCGGGTGGCATCGGTGAGGGTCTTCACCCGCGTGCGGGAGGCGAGAGATGACCCTGGCTCGTTGAAGCCGATGTGACCGGTGCGGCCGATCCCGAGAATCTGCAGATCGACTCCCCCTGCGGAACGAATCGCCGCCTCGTAACGCGCTCCCGCCGTCTCGACGGGTCCGCCGTCATCACCGGGCACCCGAACCAGTGCCGCATCGAGGCCGAGCGGCTCGACGACTTCGCGGGTGAGCACTGCGCGGTAGCTCTCGGCATGCCCGAGGGGTAGTCCGAGGTACTCATCGAGCGCAAAGCCGCGCACACGCGACAGGTCGAGCCCACGGTCGCGGAGGGCCGCCCACACCGGCAGCGGGGTGGATCCGGTGGCCAGACCGAGCGCGGCATCCGGCTTTCGCCTCACGAGTGCCGCGATCCGGTCGGCGGCGATCGCAGCCGCCTCGGTCGCAGAGGCGACGATGATGACCTCTGCCATCAGTCGCCTCCTGCGCCGACGAGAGCGGCGCCGACAGCGGCCGCGGGAAAGCCCCTAGGCAGCATCTCGACTCGACTCGCCAGGTCGAGCATGGCGAGGAATCCGCTCTCCGCCGCCCAATCTTCCAGTACCGCCCGCACCGCGCCGAGCAGCTCGTCTCCGAGTGAGCTCAATCCCCCGCCG
>CAZCEE010000326.1:0-3245 GCA_964497165.1 uncultured Schumannella sp.
CGAGGCGTTCGCCAGCCAGTCGCTCGCGAGCATCCGCCGCCTCGGCCTCGACCCGGCGATCGTCAACTCCGACGGCGGCGCGATCGCGCTCGGGCATCCCCTCGGCTCGAGCGGCAGCCGCATCGTCGTCACCCTGCTCGGCCGCCTGGAGCGGGCGGGAACCAAGCTCGGGCTCGCGACGATGTGCATCGGAGTCGGCCAGGGTCAGGCGCTCATCCTGGAGCGGATCTGATGAGCGACCTGCGAATCACGGCGTCGGCGGATCGGGTCGAAGTCATCCTCGACCGACCCGAGGCGCGCAACGCCATCTCGCGCGCCATGGTCGCCGAACTGCACGCGGTGTGCGCCGACCTCGAAGCCGACCCCCGCATCCTCATCGTCGCCGGCAGCCCCGAGGTCTTCGCGTCCGGCGCCGACATCGCCGAACTGCGCGACCGCACCGCAGCGGATGCCCTCGCCGGCATCAACTCCCGCGTCTTCGACCGCATCGCGAAGCTGCCGATGCCCGTCATCGCCGCGGTCGACGGCTGGGCGCTCGGCGGGGGTGCCGAGCTCGCGTACGCGGCCGACATCCGCATCGCCGGGGAGGGGCTGAAGATCGGCAACCCCGAAACCGGACTCGGCATCATCGCCGCTGCCGGGGCGACGTGGCGGCTGCCCGCGATCGTCGGCTCGGCACTCGCGGCCGAACTGCTGCTCACCGGCCGCACCCTCGACGCCGCCGAAGCACTCGCAGCGGGCCTGGTGAGCCGAGTCGTGCCGTCACCTGAACTGCTCCCGGCCGCTCACGAGATCGCTGACCGGATCGCGCGCAACGACCCCCTCGCCACCCGACTTACCAAGGCAGTGCTCGCGGCGCCGCGCTCGGCGCACCCGGCGATCGACGACCAGACGCAAGCGCTGCTGTTCTCGTCGCCGGAGAGACATCGCCGCATGACCGCGTTCTTGGAGCGGAACAGCCTCGACCGGAAGAAGAAGCCGTGACGGTTCCCGCGAAGGTCGGCATCCTCGGCGGCGGTCGCATGGGGGGCGGTATCGCGCACGCCTTCCTGCTCGTCGGATCCGAGGTCGTCGTCGTCGACCAACCCGACGCGATCGAGACGGCCGAAGCGGGCATCCGGCGGGCGATCGCGACGAGTGTCGAGCGCGGCACGACCCCCCGCCCGCACTCGGAACTGGACGCCGGGTTGCGCGTCACGGACGACCGCACCGCCCTCGCTGACCGCGACCTCGTCGTCGAGGCGATCCCCGAGATCCCCGAGCTGAAGGCCGCGACGTTGCCCGCAGTGGAGGCGCTGCTCAGCCCCGATGCGGTGCTCGCGAGCAACACGTCGTCGCTGTCGATCGACGACCTCGCCACACACCTGAAACACCCGGAACGGTTCCTCGGGTTGCACTTCTTCAACCCCGTGCCGGTGTCGACGCTCGTCGAGGTCGTCGCGGGTGCAGCCACCGACCCGGCGCTCATCGCGACGGCCGGCGACTGGGTGCGCGCGCTCGGCAAGACGCCGGTGACGGTGCGCGACGCCCCCGGCTTCGCGTCATCGCGGCTCGGGGTGGCGATCGCCCTCGAAGCCATCCGGATGCTCGAGGACGGCGTCGCGAGTGCTGAAGACATCGACGCCGCCATGGTGCTGGGGTACAAGCACGCGACCGGTCCGCTGCGCACGACGGATGTCGTCGGCCTCGACGTGCGGCTCGGCATCGCCGAATACCTGCACGCCCAGCTCGGGGAACGGTTCGCCCCGCCCGCCTTGTTGCGGGAGATGGTCGCCGCCGGGAAGCTCGGTCGCAAGACCGGCGAAGGCTTCTTCGTATGGGATCAGCCGTGAGGCTTGTCGAGGATGAGGTTGGTGAGCCGCGCCGTGCAGATGCGACGGCCGTCTTCATCTGTCACGACCACCTCGTGCGAGGTCATCGTGCGCCCGAGCCGGATGGCGGTCGCGACGCCCGTGACGATCCCCGACTTCGCGCTCGCGTGATGGGTCGCGTTGATGTCGACGCCGACCGCCGTGCGCCCCGGGCCGGCGTGGATGACCGCCGCCCACGAGCCGAGCGCCTCGGCGAACGCGACCGACGCGCCGCCGTGCAGCAGACCGAACGACTGGCGGTTGCCTTCGACCGGCATCGTCGCGACGACGCGTTCGGCCGACTGTTCGAGCACCGTCACGCCCATCTTCACGTCGAGTTCGCCGAGCTCGATCGTCCAGTTACCCGTCATGTTCCGCCTCGCGCTCTAGGAGTTACTCGATGACCACCATTCTGCCGAGCTACGTCGCCGACTCCTGGTGGACTCCGTCCGGTGACGTCGAGTCCACCGCCGTGCGCGATGCGTCGACCGGCGAAACGGTAGCGCAGGTCAGCACCGAAGGCCTCGACCTCGGTGCCGCGCTCGAGCATGCCCGCACCGTCGGGCAGGCGAGTCTCGGAGCGCTCACCTTTCATCAACGCGCCTTGTTGCTCAAGCAATTCGCCCTCGCCCTCACCGAGCGCAAGGAGGAGCTCTACGCGATCTCGGCACGCACGGGGGCGACGAAGACCGACTCGTGGGTCGACATCGACGGCGGCATCGGCGTCCTGTTCACCTACGCCTCGAAGGGCCGACGCGAACTGCCCAACACGACGGTCTACGTCGACGGCCCCGCCGAGGCGCTCTCGAAAGACGGCAGCTTCCTCGGCCGCCACATCTACACCCGACTGCCCGGCGTCGCCGTGCAGATCAACGCCTTCAACTTCCCGGTCTGGGGGTCGCTCGAGAAGTTCGCGCCCGCGTTCCTGGCGGGCTTGCCGACTGTCGTGAAGCCCGCGACGCCGACCGGCTACCTCGCCGAAGCGTTCGTGCGCATCCTCGTCGAGTCGGGCCTGCTGCCCGCCGGAACGCTCTCGCTCGTGTCGGGCGGCGTTCCTACCCTGTTCGATCACCTGCGTCTCGGCGACCTCGTCGCGTTCACCGGATCGGCCTCCACGGCCGAACGGCTGCGCGCGAACGACGCCGTGCAGACCGGGGGCGTGCGGTTCACGAGCGAGACCGACTCGATCAACGCGTCGGTGCTGGGGCCGGATGCCGTGGCCGGCACCCCGGAGTTCGACGCGTACGTCAAGCAACTGGTCGCCGAGATGACGTCGAAAGCCGGCCAGAAGTGCACGGCGATCCGGCGCGCGATCGTGCCGACGGCATCGCTCGACGCCGTCGTCCTTGCGGTCCGCGACCGGATCAGCGAGCGGGTCGTGCTCGGAGATCCCCG
>CAZCEE010000327.1:0-3242 GCA_964497165.1 uncultured Schumannella sp.
GCTCGCGCATCCGCATGAAGGGCGTCATCGCCGAGGTCGAAGAGATCCCGGGAGGCTACCAGTTGACCGTCGACCAGACCATCGAGGTCGAGGGCGGCACGAAACCGGCAGTCGTCGCGCGCGGCCTGTACCGTTTCTACGCCTGAGCACCGTCTCTGAGCCGCGGCTCTGAGCACAGCACCTCGACGAGGAGGGATCCCCATGCAGAACCGAGGAATCGGCTCCTGGTTGACCACGCGCGCCGCGACGTCAGGTGATGTCGTCGCGCTCGTGCACGGTGACGGCGAGAAGATGACCTACCGCGAACTCGGCGACCGTGCCGCGCGGTGGGCCGCGGTGCTCACCGAACGCGGCATCGGCCGGGGGGATCGCATCGCGTTTCTCGGCGAGAACCAGCCGGCCTTCGTCGAGGTGCTGTTCGGGGCGGCGCGGGTCGGCGTCGTGTTCGTGCCGGTCAACACGCGGCTGGCGGCACCGGAGGTCGCCTACATCCTCGCCGACAGTGGCGCGCGGCTGCTCGTGCACGACGACCGTGCCACCGTCGCGGCCGAGGCTGCGGGTGAGCTCCCGCGCATCGTCGTGGGGGCCGAGGCGGATGCGACGCTCGCCGCCGTCGAGCCGGCACCCGAAGCGCCCGGGGTGGGTCTCGACGATCCGGCCGCGATCCTCTACACCTCGGGGACCACGGGTCGACCCAAGGGAGCGGTGCTCACCCACGGCAACCTCACCTGGAACAGCCTCAACACGCTCATCGACGCCGACATCGTTTCGACCGATGTCGCGCTCGTCATCTCGCCGCTCTTCCACGCGGCCTCCCTCGGCATGGGACTGTTGCCCGCGATCCTCAAGGGCGCGACCGTCGTGCTCGAGCGGACGTTCGACGCCGGGCGCGCGTTGCGGATCATCGAAGAGCAGGGCGTCACGATGCTGAGCGGCGTGCCGACGACGTACCAGTTCATGGCGGAGCATCCCGACTGGGCGAGCACCGACCTCTCGACCCTCGGGAAGCTGACCTGCGGCGGCTCGCCGGTGCCGACGCGGGTGCTCGCAGCCTTCGAGGCGCGCGGACTCTCGTTCTCGCAGGGCTACGGCATGACCGAGACCTCGCCGGGCGCGACCTACCTGCCGGCGACGCGCACGCGCGCCAAGATGGGGTCGGCCGGCCAGGCGCACTTCTTCACCGAGGTGCGGGTCGTCGACGAGAACGGTCTGACGCTGCAGCCGGGAGAGATCGGCGAGATCCAGGTGCGTGGGCCCAACGTGACCCCCGGCTATCACGGCAACCCGACGGCCACCGCGGAGGCGTTCACCGCCGACGGGTGGTTCCGCACAGGAGACCTCGGGTCGTTCGACGACGAAGGCTTCCTGTTCGTCGCCGACCGGCTCAAAGACATGATCATCTCGGGCGGCGAGAACATCTATCCCGCCGAGGTCGAAGACCTCATTCTCGGACTCGACGAGGTGACGGGAGCCGCGGTGATCGGCATCCCCGACGAGCGCTGGGGCGAGACCCCGTGGGCGGTCGTGACGCTGCGCGACGGCGCCGAACTCACCACCGCGCGGTTGTCGGAATACCTCGCCGGCCGCATCGCGCGGTACAAGATCCCGAAGAACGTCGTCGTGGTCGACGAACTCCCGCGCACGGCGTCGGGCAAGGTGAAGAAGCTCGACCTGAGAAAACGGTTTGGAAGCTCACCCGCTGGTTGAGTAGCCGCCGTCAGGCGGCGTGTCGAAACCGTGCCGAACGTCGGAGGCCGCCCCGAAAGCAGTCAGCCGACGCGCAGTGTGGCGGGACCGAGGCGCAGGATGCCATCATCCAACGGCCCCATGCGCAGGCCTCCTCGGCGGCGGAATGCGCGATGCGCCCCCTCGCCGATAGCCGTGTTCATCCACGCGCACGGGTTGGCGGGGCGCGCGTCACCGAATCGAATTGAGCCATCGCCGGAGTCGAGGCTGAACGTGCTGCGGGTGAGGGCGTCGACATCCGCTCCCCGCAGCAGGATGTTGCGCCGCGTCTGCCGCAGGCCCGGAACCGGAACGCCCAGTTCGGCAGCGACGGCCTCCAGCGCCTCAACCGCCTGGATCGTCACCGATGACGCCCGATGGGCAGGCTGGTTGAAGTACCGGTCGCCGACGATGCCGAAGCCTGCACGTAGCTCGAGGCGGTCGCGCAGCTCGTCCTCTGGGGCGGAGACCGGGCCGTCGTCTGGTCGCCCCTCATAGCGGTGCACAGGAGAGGCGAGGAGTTCGACGATCTGTACTTCGATCTCGTCGAACAAAGCGGCCATGCCGCAACGTTACGCTCGAAGCATGGTCCACCTGCTCGGCGCGGAGGGCGTCGGGCTGGAGTTTCCGACGCGTGTCGTCTTCGACGCCGTTACCGTCGGCATTGACGAAGGTGACCGCATCGGCGTCGTCGGCCGCAACGGCGACGGCAAGTCGACGCTCCTGAAGATCCTCGCCGGGCGCCTCGAACCCGACACCGGCAAGGTCACCCGCCGCGGCGGGGTGACCCTCGGGATGCTCGACCAGGGCGACCTTCTCCCGCCCGAGCAGCTCGTCTCGGCGGCGGTCGTCGGCGACCGAGCCGAACACGAGTGGGCGGGCGACGCGAAGGTGCGGGATGTCATCGCCGGGCTGCTGGGCGACGTGCCCTGGGAGGGCCGTATCGGCGACCTCTCCGGCGGGCAACAGCGCCGGGTTGCCCTCGCCGCGCTGCTCACCCGCGACTGGGATGTCGTCTTCCTCGACGAACCCACCAACCATCTGGATGTCGAAGGCGTCGCGTGGCTCGCCCAACACCTGATCACGCGCTGGCCGGCATCCCGCGGTGGTCTCGTCGTCGTCACCCACGATCGGTGGTTCCTCGACGCGGTGTGTACGACGACGTGGGAGGTGCACGACCGCATCCTGGAACCCTTCGAAGGGGGTTACGCGGCCTACGTGCTGCAACGCGTCGAACGCGACCGGATGTCGGCGACGATCGAGGCGAAGCGGAAGAACCTGATGCGCAAAGAGCTCGCCTGGCTGCGCCGCGGGCCGCCCGCACGCACCAGCAAGCCGAAGTTCCGCATCGATGCGGCGAACCAGTTGATCGAGGATGTGCCCGACCCCCGCGACACGGTGTCGCTCAAGCAGCTCGCCACCGCGCGGCTCGGCAAGGATGTCGTCGACCTCGAGAACGTGACCGTGGCGTTCGGCGACAACGTCATCTTGCGCGACATCACCTGGCGCATCGCCCC
>CAZCEE010000328.1:0-3240 GCA_964497165.1 uncultured Schumannella sp.
CGGGTCGGCGCTGAACACCCCGTCGACGTCCGTGTAGATCTCGCAGACCTCGGCGCCGAGCGCAGCGGCGAGCGCGACGGCGGTGGTGTCGGATCCGCCACGGCCGAGCGTCGTGATGTCTTTGCTGTCGCGGTTGAAGCCCTGGAAGCCGGCGACGATCGCGATGGCGCCGTCGTCGAGTGCCTCGCGCACCCGGCCCGGGGTGACGTCGACGATGCGGGCCGACCCGTGCCGGTCGTCGGTGATCATGCCCGCCTGGCTGCCGGTGTACGACCGCGCGTCGAGGCCCATGCTCTTGATCGCCATCGCGAGGAGCGCCATCGAGATGCGCTCGCCGCTGGTGAGCAGCATGTCCATCTCGCGCGGATCTGGCTGCGGCGTCACCTGGAGCGCGAGGTCGATGAGGTCATCTGTCGTGTCGCCCATCGCCGACACCGCGACGACGACGTCGTTGCCGGCTCGGCGGGTCTGCACGATGCGCTTCGCGACCCGCTTGATGCTCTCGGCGTCGGCGACGCTCGATCCACCGTACTTCTGCACGATGAGGCTCACGGTGGTGCTCCAGGGAGAGAGGATGTCGGGCGAGCGGCCCGACGGCCCAGTTTAGCCACGCGAGAATGGGCCAGCGACGCGCACCCGGTCAGCACCGCCCGAGACCGACACGCCGTATCGGCGGCCGCTCGCGCGGCCTGTCGCGCGAACGGGTGCTCAGCGGGCGCTGAGAAACTCTTCGACGACCTCGGCGGTGTCTTCCCAGCCCTCGACGGCGCGGGTCGGGATGCCGAGGGCGACCACCGGGAAGTCGTTGCCGTCGGGGTCCAAGCGGTCGCCGATGAACAGCATCTGCTCGAACGGGATGCCGGTGAGTTCTGCGAGCTTCGCCATCCCGTACGCCTTGTCGATGCCGCGGCGGGTGATGTCGACACTCGTCGACCCGCCCGAACGCACCTCAAGGTCCGGCAGGTGCTGCTGCACGGCAGCGCGGAGGGCGTTCTTCTTCTCACCCGTCGGATCCCACGCCTTCTTCGCGTCGACCGGAGCGGCCTGCCCGAGCGCCGAGAAGGTGATCTGCGAGCCACGGTCCTCGAGGATCGGGCCCCAAATTTCGCTCTCCCAGAACCCGAGCCGCTTCGCCTCGGACTCGACGGCCGCGAGAGCCGCCTGCTTCTGGACGTCGGTGAGGTTCTCGGCATACTGCCGCACCCACGATCCGTCGCGGAACAGGAAGTACTGGGTTCCACAGGTGGGCATGAGGTGCATCTTGGCGAGTGCTTCGGGATGATCGAGCGGCAGATTGTCGACGAGCTGGCTCTCGAACTGCCCGAACTGCCCGCCCGAGATCACGCACACCTCGACGACGCCGAGCAGTTTCACGAGCAGCTCTGCCATCCGCGGGTCGACCGGCGACTTCGACGGTGCGAGCGTGTCGTCAAGGTCGAAAGCGACGAGACGGATGGGGGAAGTCGGAGCACTCACGGGGGTCAAGCTTGCCAGCAGATCAGGCCTCGACCGTACGGCGGCCTTCGAACGCCCGGCCGAGAGTGACCTCGTCGGCGTACTCCAGGTCGCCGCCGACCGGAAGTCCCGAGGCGAGTCGCGTCACCCGCAGCCCCGGTTGCACGAGCAAGCGGGTCAGATAGGTCGCCGTCGCCTCCCCCTCGAGGTTCGGGTTGGTGGCGATGATCACCTCGGTCACCGTCGAATCGGCGAGCCGCTGCACGAGCTGCGTGATGCGCAGGTCGTCGGGTCCGATGCCGTCGATCGGGCTGATCGCCCCGCCGAGCACGTGGTAGAGCCCCCGGAACTCGCGGGTGCGTTCGATCGCGACGACATCCTTCGCCTCCTCGACGACGCAGATCGTCGCCGGGCTGCGGCGCGGGTCGCGGCAGATCGAACAGGTTTCCTGTTCGGCGACGTTGCCGCAGATCGAGCAGAACCGCACCTTGTCGCGCACATCCATGAGAATCTGCGCGAGCCGCTTCGTGTCGAACGACTCGGTCTGCAAGATGTGGAATGCGATGCGTTGCGCCGACTTCGGCCCGATGCCCGGCAGGCGCCCGAGTTCGTCGATCAGCTCCTGGACGATGCCCTCATACATGACGGGCGCCTAGTCGTCGAGGGAGTCGAGCGGCGCGGGCGGATCTGCCGGGTGCAGGGTCTGCTCTTCGATGAAACTCGCGCCGAGGATCTCGCGGACCACCGCTTCGCCGTAGCGGGCCTTGCCGTCGGCGGTGTTCTGTTGAGGCGCGCGCCGCTCCGCAGCGGACACCTCGGGGGCGGCCGGCGGGGCAGCCGGCTCGACCTGAGGTTCAGCCGGTGCGGCAGGCGGCTCGGCGGTCGGTGACGAGGCGGCGGGTTCGCTCGACGGAATCGACACGACGTTCCACTCCGGCGCCGGAGGCAAGGGGTTCTCGTCGACGGGCTCGGCCTGCGTCGTCTCCACGGGGCTGGCCTCGTGCCGCGCGAGGAACTTCACCCGCACCCCGAGCACCTCGTGGATGGCGCCGCGCAACTGCTCGCTGACGCTCTCGCCGGGGCTCTGCGGCTGCTTGAACGACGCGACATCGGCCTCGGTCGCGAACGCGACGGTGAGCACGTCGCCGGTGAAAGCACGCGGCGTCGACGCGGCGAGCGCCATCCACGCGTTGCGGTTGGAGTCTTTGACGATCTCAAGGATCTCGGGCCAGGCATCCCTGATCTGTTGGAGCGTCACGGGCACCGCGGGCGACGACGATTCGGGGGCCGACGGCTCAGCGCTCGGAGGCTCCTCGACCGGCGGATCTGTCACCGGAGCCACCTCCTCTTTCGCCTTGCGGGCGGTGCGGATGTCGACGGGTTCGACCGCCGGGCGGTCGGGCACCACGCGCATCGAGGGGTGCTCATCGATGCCCATCCGGCGTTCGAGTCGTTCCACGCGCGCGAGCGCCCCGCGATCCGTCTCGTCAGCGGCGGGCACTAGGAGACGCGCGACCATGAGCTCGAGGTGCAGACGCGGCGAGGTGGCCCCCGTCATCTCGGTGAGCGCGGTGTTGACCACATCCGCGGCGCGGGAGAGTTCGGCCGCGCCGAATGCGCTCGCCTGCCCCGCCATCCTGTCGATCTCATCGAGCGGCACGCCGCGTAGCACGGCCGGTGCCCCATCGCGGGTCGCGGCGACCACGATGAGGTCGCGCAGCCGCTCGAGCAGGTCTTCGACGAACCGGCGCGGGTCTTGCCCGGTCTGGATGACCCGGTCGATCG
>CAZCEE010000329.1:0-3234 GCA_964497165.1 uncultured Schumannella sp.
CGGGGTGGTGCCGGAGGGCCGGATCTCTCCGCACGACACCGGCATCTGGAACGACGCGCAGGTCGCTGGGTGGCAGAAAATCACGGACTTCGTGCACTCCCAGGGGGCGGTCATCGGGCTGCAGCTCGCGCACGCCGGCCGCAAGGCCTCGGTCTACCCGGAGTGGGGCGGCTACCCGCGCGGAACGATGCCCGAATCCGACGGCGGATGGCAGACCGTGTCGGCCTCGGACCTCGCATTCGCCGGGCTCGAAGCCCCCCGCGCACTCACGACGGCCGAGATCTCGGAGCTCGTCACCGCGTTCGCCGCCGGGGCGCGCCGTGCGATCGACGCCGGATTCGACCTCGTCGAGATTCACGCGGCCCACGGCTACCTCGTCCACCAGTTCCTCTCACCGCTCTCGAACGTGCGCGGCGACGAGTACGGCGGGTCGCTCGAAAATCGCGCGCGCTTCCTGCTTGAGATCGTGTGCGCGATCAGCGACGAGCTCGGCGCCGAGGTCCCGGTGCTGGTGCGATTCTCGGCGACCGACTACGCGGAGGGCGGTTGGGATGAGCGCCAGACCGCGATCGTCGCAGGCTGGGCGCGCGACGCCGGCGCCGACCTCTTCGACATCTCGACCGGCGGTCTCATCACGGGTGTCACGATTCCCTCCCACGCCGGCTATCAGGTGCCGTTCGCTCAGTACGTGCGCACCGAGGCCGACGTTCCGGTCAACGCCGTCGGACGCATCACCGACGCGCGGCAGGCGGCTGAGATCGTGGAATCTGGGCAGGCGGATGCCGTGATGCTCGGTCGGGAGATGATGCGCGATCCGCACTTCGCCCTGCGCGCGGCGGCGGAACTCGGGGTTGAGCTCGACTACTGGCCTCCGCAGTACCTGCGCGCCCGGCTCTAGCCGATCCTTCTGTTTCGCCGCATTACGCGTTCTGTTTCCTTCCGTGACGCGCGACCTGCGGGGGCTCCCCGCGTGCGCTTAGGCTCGCGGCAACCGAAAGGAACCCACCCATGAGCGACAACACCACGACCCGGATCCTCGCGATTCAGCGGGTCGTCGCGTGCGCGTCGCCGAGCGGGTGGCGCGACGCTTTCGTCGTCTCGGTCGCGGACGGCTCGGTCGAACTCGCGACTCTCGCCGGATCGGTCGAACTCGTCACCACCGACGCGCCGGTCGCCGTGGGCGAGCCAGTCGGCTATCACCCGGTCGCCGAGGTCATCGCCCTCGGCCAGGAGTGGTACTCGGCCCGTTAGGCCATCGAGGTCGTCGAGGCCGGTCAGGCCATCGACATCGACTTCATCGCCTTCTCACAGGCCATGACCATCGCGTCGCACGCCTTCGCACACATGCGGCAGTGCTCGTCCATCTCGGCGTGCATCATGCACTCTGCGGAGCACGCCTTGCCCATCTCGACGCAGGCCATCATCATGGCGCGCATCGACGTCATGTCGTAGCCCATCGGGCGCATCATCATGCGCATCATCGTGGTCGCGACATCCGTCATGTTCGTGCACATCGACGAGCACTTCGCCATGTCCGCGCCCATGCCGGAGTCGGCGCACATCGTCGCGGCCATCGCAGTCGCCGAACAGGTTTCGATGCACTCCTGCATCATCGACATGTTCATGCCCATCATCTTGTCGGCGGGCATCGACTTCATCATGTCCATCATCATGCTGTCCATCGGGCGTTCCTCTCGAGGATGTCGACCGCGCTCATGAAGCAGGCGCCGATCAGGTCTGCCTCGAATGTTACGCAGTATTACGTCCGACCGATACCCCTGGAGCACCGGTTTCCCCGGGTCAGCGACGCCGGGTGGCGTCCTGCACCTCGCCGACCAGCGTCTCGATGATGTCTTCGAGGAAGAGCACCCCATGTGTTCCCCCATGCTCGTCGAACACCCGGGCGACGTGCGCACCGGTGCGTCGCATGAGCGCAAGCGCATCCTCGAGCTCCGAGTCGCGGAACACAGAGGTGAGTTGCCGGATGCGCTTCGGAGGCACCGGGTCGTCGAACTCGTCGGCGCGCAGATCGATGACGTCTTTCAGGTGCACGTACCCGCTCGGCTCGCCCGCCTCATTCAGCAGGATGTAGCGGCTGAACCCGTGCTGCGCGACCGCCCGCTCGACGTCGGCCGGGGTCGCGTCCTCCGGCAGCGTAACGAGTTGCTTGCTCGCGAGCGCGACATCCCGGACTCGCTTCTCGGTGAACTCGAATGCGTTGCTGAGAGTGCCGGTGGTGTCGGTCAGCACACCCTCGCGCGTCGAGGTGGCGATGATCGTCTGCACCTCCTCGGCGGTGAAAGCGCTCGTCGCCTCGGTCTTCGGCTCCACCCGGAACAGTCGCAGGATGCCGTTCGCGGTCGCGTTGAGCGTCACGATCACGGGCTTGAACACCGTCGCGACGGCCACGAGCGGCGGGGCGAGAATGAGCACCGCACGCTCGGGAACCGAGAACGAGATGTTCTTCGGCACCATCTCGCCGAGCACGACATGCAGGAACGACACGATGAGCAGCGTGACACCGAACGCGATCCCGCCGACCACCTCCTCCGGCCAGCCGGTGAGCAGCAGCGGGATCTCGAGCAGATTGTGGATCGCCGGCTCGGAGACGTTGAGGATGAGCAGCGAACACACGGTGATCCCAAGCTGACTCGTCGCGAGCATGAGGGTCGCATGCTCCATCGCCCAGAGTGCTGTCTTCGCCGCCCGGGATCCCGCTTCGGCCCGCGGTTCGATCTGCGAGCGTCGTGCGGAGATCACCGCGAACTCGGCGCCGACGAAGAACGCGTTGATGGTCAGCAGAATGCCGAGCCACGCGATGCCCATCCAGTCGACGCCTCCCGACGCTTCGGCCGCTGCGCTGATCATTTCTGGACCTCCGCGCTCTTCTGCACGGCGACCTCGCCGGTCGTGGCCGACAGCGGAGTGAAGCGGATGCGGTCGATGCGTCGGCCGTCCATGCGTTCGACCCGGAACACCCCCGCCTCGACCTCGACGGTGTCGCCGACCTCGGCAAGCCGTCCGAGTTCGGCCATGACCCAGCCGGCGACCGTCTCGTAGGGGCCATCCTCTGGCACGACGACCGCCGCCCGATCGGCGAGCTCGTCGGGGCGCAGCGCCCCCGGAAAGGTCAGCCAGTCGCGGCTGCGCACAACGTCGGCACGCGACCGGTCGTGCTCGTCGGATACCTCGCCGACCAGCTCCTCGACGAGATCTTCCAGGGTCGCGACCCCC
>CAZCEE010000330.1:0-3230 GCA_964497165.1 uncultured Schumannella sp.
TTGTTCGACCAGTTCTTATGCAGATTGGGAAGCACGCGGGCGTTCTTCTTCACGATGATCTCGACCACCGCGGAGTGCAGCGAGTCCGACTTGTAGATCGGCGCGGTGCAGCCCTCGATGTAGTGAACGTAGGAGCCCTCGTCGGCGATGATCAGGGTGCGCTCGAACTGGCCCATGTTCTCGGTGTTGATTCGGAAGTAGGCCTGCAGCGGAATCTCGACGTGCACGCCCTTCGGCACGTAGACGAACGAGCCGCCCGACCACACGGCGGTGTTCAGCGCGGCGAACTTGTTGTCGCCCGACGGGATCACCGTGCCGAAGTACTCCTTGAAGATCTCCGGGTGCTCCTTGAGCGCCGTGTCGGTGTCGAGGAAGAGCACGCCCTGCTCCTCAAGATCCTTCTGGATCGAGTGGAAGACGACCTCGGACTCGTACTGCGCGGCGACGCCGGACACCAGTCGCGAACGCTCCGCTTCGGGGATGCCGAGCCGCTCGTACGTGTTCTTGATGTCGTCGGGCAGGTCTTCCCAGGTCTGGGCCTGCTTCTCGGTCGAACGCACGAAGTACTTGATGTTGTCGAAGTCGATACCCGAGAGGTCGGCACCCCACGTCGGCATCGGCTTCATACCGAAGATCTTGAGCGCCTTGAGGCGGTTCTTGAGCATCCACTCGGGTTCGCTCTTGAGTCGCGAGATGTCGGTGACCACCTCGTCGGAGACACCGCGCCGGGCGGAAGCGCCAGCGGCGTCGGAGTCCGACCAACCGAACTCGTAGTTTCCGAGATCGTTCAGTTCCGGACGGTCGATCAGGACGTCTGACATGGGTGTGAGCCTCTTTTCTGCCGAAGCGAGCCATTCCGCTCGTGTCGGCCTGCTCGTTTCGGGCAGTTCGAACGCTGTTCAAAGGCCAGCAGCGTCGATGCTCCCTAGCGGTGCGAGTCTACAGGGTCGACCTGTTGGCGGCTGGGCAGGGGGCCGGCAGCGATCAGTTGGTGGTCGCGGACCGCCCAGAGTCGCGGGTCGGTGTCGAGCAACACGCGCAGCGCCCCGACCCAGACGAGCGCCGCGAGCACGCCGTGGATCGTGACGAGCACTTCGGGGATGCCGACGAGCGACTGCGTCGCGCCGAGACTCATCTGCACGAAGAGCACGAGCAGGAACACCCCGACGCGCCGGAGAGCGAGCTGACCCCCATGCTCGCGCCGAAGCCGGAAGGCGAGCGCCGTCGCAAGCGCGAGCACCGCGACCGCGGCGATCCCGTGCGCGACGACGACTGTCGACCAGTCGAAGCCCATGCGGAGCACCTCGGCGGAGTCACCGGCGTGCGGACCGGAACCGGTGACCAGCGTCCCGGTGACGACGACGCCGGCGGTTGCCAACACGAGCGCCCACGCCAGCACGCGGGATCCCGCCGAAGGCCGAGCCCCGGCCCCACCCGTCCACCGTGCGCGATGCCAGGTGAAAGTCGCGCAGGCGAGTAGCCCCATGGCGAGCACGAAGTGCGACGCCACGACCCACGGATTGAGCTCGACCCACACCGTGACGCCGCCCGCGATCGCGTTGGCGACGACGAGCCAGAACATCGACCACGCGAGGCGCGTCAGCATCCGATCGCGCGGGCGCTGCAACCGGGCCGCGACGATCGCCCATCCCACGGCGCCGATGAGCGCGCCGGTAAGCATGCGGTTGGCGAATTCGATGAAACCGTGGATGCCGAGCTCCGGCGTCGAGATCAGCGAGTCCTCGGTGCACGTCGGCCAGGTCGGGCAACCGAGGCCGGAGCCCGTCACGCGCACGACGACGCCGCCGAGCACGATGAAAATGCTCGCGACGAGGGCCGCTGTCGTGCCCCACCGAAGCGCGCGCGCCCCGAGCGTCCAATGTTCGGCGGCCCAGCCGAGGGGCGTGCGCAGTTTCACCGTCGGGCGCCGGTCAGAACGGGATCGGCGAATACAGCAGTGGGTCGAGGCCGACCGCAACGAACACGAGCGTCAGGTAGGTGATCGATGCGTGGAAGACACGCATCGGCTTGAGCTCGTCGCCGCGAATCGCCCCCGCGTACAGACGGTGCGACTCGACCACGAACCAGGCGCCCGACAGCGTCGCCACGACGCCGTAGAGAAGCCCCATGGGTGCGACCGGCAGGAGCAGGAGCGAACAGGCAACCGTCGCCCAGGCGTAGAGCACGACCTGGAGGCCGACGGCGGAGCGACCGCGCACGACGGAGAGCATCGGCACGGATGCCGCTGCGTAGTCGTCCTGGTAGCGCATCGACAGCGGCCAATAATGCGGGGGGGTCCAGAGGAAGACGATGCCGAACAGGATGATCGCCGCCCAGTCGAGCGACCCGGTGACGGCGGCCCAGCCGATGAGAACCGGCATGCAGCCGGCCGCCCCGCCCCACACGATGTTCTGCGGGGTGCGGCGCTTGAGCAGGAGCGTGTAGACGAACACATAGTAGAGGATCGCGACGAGGGACAGCACCGCGGCGAGCCAGGTCGTGAAGATCCAGAGGAATGCGATCGAGGCGATCCCGGTCGCGAAGGCGAAGACGAGTGCTTCGCGCGGGCTCAGCTCCCCCGTGACGAGCGGTCGCTTGTTCGTACGCGTCATGACCTTGTCGATGTCGCGGTCGATGTAGCAGTTGAACGCGTTCGCGGACGCGGCCGAGAAGGTGCCGCCGACGAGGGTGGCGAGAACGAGCCAGAGATCCGGGATGCCGCGCTCGGCGAGGATCATGACCGGTGCCGTCGTCACAAGCAACAGTTCGATGACGCGCGGCTTGGTGAGCGCGACGTAGGCCCGCAACTTGCGGAGAGGCCCGATCCCGACCCCTCGGGGGGTCTCGACCGGGCTGTCGACGGCTCCCTGCATGGCTCCTCGGATCGTTCGTTGCTCTCGGCAAGTCTAGGCGACCGTATTTCGCACCCTTACGCCCGCGCGCGGAGGCCCCAGGCGCCCTCGGTATGCTGGACGATGGTCCCAGCCACCCGGACCGTTCCCCACTGCGAAAGGCCCCTTTTCCGTGCCAGAACTCTCTTGGGATGACGTCGACGCTCGTGCCGTCGACACCGCTCGGCTCCTTGCGGCAGACGCCGTAGAGAAGGTCGGGAACGGACATCCAGGAACGGCGATGAGCCTCGCCCCCGCCGCCTATCTGCTCTTCCAGAAGGTCATGCGGCGCGATCCGAGCGACAACGAGTGGATCGGTCGCGACCGCTTCATCCTCTC
>CAZCEE010000331.1:0-3206 GCA_964497165.1 uncultured Schumannella sp.
GTATGTCGTAGGCTGTTATCGCGCGTCCAACACCTGTCGGGCGCGCCAGTACCCACTCTTGCGCTGGACGCACGTGTTCGGGCAGCGCGAGCGCGAGTCCCATCGCATATGCGTCAGGAGTCAGACGGGCCGAAATGAACTCGGGGCCCCTGACGACGATGCGTTCGTAGATCGCGTTTAGCAGCTCGGCGCGGCCGTCGGGAGTTGCCATCGCCCACGTCTCGGGCAGCGCTCTCAGCTTCGCGATCACCTTGTCGGCCGAAGCCACCGCATGAGTCGGCTCACGTTCCTCGGCAGTGGCGAGCTCAGCCCGCAGGGTAGCCATCCTTGCCAAGTAGGTCGCGTCGTCGAGCTGACCAGCGGCGTGATCGAGGGCAAGATCTCGCTTCATTCGCTCGACGCGAGCTCGGCTAACGTCGCTTGGCGTGCCGCTGGGCGTCGAGAGGACGCGAACGATCCGCTCGATCGTGACGTCGTCGACTCGGACTCCCGTTACCTGCCCTACCACCCACGGTTCGTACGCGTCGGAGCTGTAGGACGCCTTGGGACCCCACTCTGGGCACTCATAATGGCGAGGGTGCATCTTGCGCTGGCGCGGTGGAGTACCCATGGTCCCGTCAGTCCGGATTCGCTGACCGCAGACGCAGTGGAGCAGGCCCTTGAGCATGTCCGGTCGTGCCGGGCTGCGGCTACCGCCGTGACGAGCTCGCGAGCTCCGCAGCGCGGCGACCCGCTCCCAGAGCACGTCGGAAACCGGCGGATCGGCCCGCCACGGGGCGGGCGCGAGCTCGCCCTTTCGCCCGACCCAGCCGTTGTACACAGGATTCTTGAGCATGTCGTTGACCCGCCGGTCATTGAGACCGAACTCGCCTGCGACCTCCTCGATAGAACGCGTTCCAGACGCGTACTGCTCGAACATCCGAACAGCGATGCCAATCTTGTCTGTGTCGATCGCGAGGACATGCGTGGGCGGCAACCGCAGGAAGCCGAGTGGAGCGTGGCCGCCGGGGTCAGCGAGGTGGCGGAACTTCGCGGCATAGCCGTCGGTAATCCGCTCGCCGAGTCGACGGCTATACCGCTCCGCCTCGTGAGCTTCGGTGACCATTTGGTCCCAGTCCCGCGGATCGGAGCTGAGCAGGCGGCGATCGCACATGACCCAGGTCACCCCGGACGGGTGAAGCGTGTCCTCGACGAGCTCTAGGGTGCGGCGAAGGTTGCGCTGCCAGCGGTCGAAGTAACCGGTAAGAAGGACGTCGAACGATCCCGTCCGAGCGGCGGCGAGCATCTCGGCCATCGTGGTTGAGCGCCACACTGTTCGGCCGCTCTCGGCAACGGTATAGACGATCCCCGAGTCCAGGAGGCCGTAGCGCTCCGCGAAGCGGTCCATCTGCTCGTGTTGGGACTCGGGACCGTACCGGTCGTACTGACCCGCCGTGGACTCGCGAATCCAGCGGGCGGCACGCAGTCCCCGCAGCTCATCGAGCGAGCCAGGCGGTCTACGCGGCTGCGTCGCCCGCATCGATAGGTTCGGATTGAGCGCCCCGTTGATCATGGTCGAGTGATTCTAACGGATGGTCGGCGTGGGGCACCTCTTCAGCTTCGATCGCCTCTCGGACGAGCCGAGCGAGTGCGAGGACGACCAGGTTCCCTACTCTCGGTCCGCGCGAACCTTGGGTTCGTCGTCGCCTCGGTATAGGGGACCTCATCGAGGCGTTCTCGATCAACCGAGGACCACGTGATCTCTCGCGTTCGACCGGCCGACGAGACGAGGATGCCAACCGGTCCAATGGCTCGGTCGCCCACGCGGGCTTTGAACTTGACCGCAGCCGGCGTCGATCTCCTGCTGCCGCAAGTGCCGGGCGCGACCGTGGCGTCATAGACGAACTAACCCCGCCCCGTTAGTTCGGTTAGTTCCGTTCGCCGCCGCAGGTACGAGCCGAACAGCGGGAGCGCGAAATCGTAGGTGCCGCGGGTCGGGCGGTAGACGAGGCCCCGGTCCACGAGACGGCGGACGACGACGTCGACGTTCGGCAAGTCGATGAGACTGCGTCGGAGGCTCAAGGCACTGACACGGTCGCCCGAGCGTGACATGACCTCGAGGACGCGCTGGCCCGCTGCACCGGCGCCAAGATAGCGGTCCTCGAAGAACGCGAGGTCCAGCTCGTGGATGAGACTCGGCTCGAGCGCCGTGTAGTCAGCGAGGCGAACGTCCGGCCGAGCGACTCGGCTACACAGGAACCCACCGAAGAACTGCAGGAAGTAGGGGTAGCCGCCGGTCTGCTCGACGATCTCGCCGATGAGGGCCTGGTCCAGCGTGCGCCCACTCCCCGCGAGCGGGATGCCGAGGGCATCCCACGCATCCTCGCGCTGCAGGTGTCCGACGACGACGTGGCGGAACATCCGCTCGGCATACGTGCGGGCCCGTTTCAAGTTCATGCTGAGCGTTGGGAGCCCGCACAGGACCACCCGGACTCGGCTCGATGTCCGCTGGGTCTGTCCCAATCCAGCCAGGAGCGCCGAGAGCGGGAACTGCTCCCGGCGGCGATCGTCGCTGAGCAGATGTGCCTCGTCGTACAGAAGGAGTGCGCCGGCCACCTGAGTCTGCGCTAGGGCGTCGTCGAGGGCCGCAAACGCCGCGCTGATCGAGTCAGCCGCCTCGTTTGGCTCGGACTCGTAGGCAGGCTCGTAGCCAATATCGCCAACGGTCAAGCGCTGCGGCCGGACGTACTGCCAAGCTCGTTCAAGCGCATCACCTACACCCCCGAGCGCACTGCACCGCCGGGTCAGGGCTGCGCAGTCGGCGGCAATCGCCTCGGCCAGTCTCGCCTCGTCACGGTGACGTTCGCCGAGTTCGCGTTCGAGACACAGCCAGCCCGCCCGCTCCCCGCGCGTCGCGAACTCCCCCAACAACACCGTCTTGCCGGTTCCCCGGATGCCGGTCAGCGTCCAGTTCGCGTGCGGTGGGTGGGCCTCGCCGAGATACCGCTCGAACTCGACGAGGAGCGCGTCGCGGCCCGCGAGATACGGCGGAGCAACCCCGTTTCCCGGTCGGAAGGGGTTGGCGAGCTGTTCGATTCGAAGGTTCGGGTCGAGGTGGGTCACATGAGATCCTTGGTTACGATGTGGTGTGTCGGGCCGGGGAGCGCCGCATAGCGCCTCCCCGGCCCAGGTGTGCACCTGTTGATCCACACCCCTTACGGCGTGCC
>CAZCEE010000332.1:0-3196 GCA_964497165.1 uncultured Schumannella sp.
TAGATCTCGTCGCTGATCACCCAGAGGCCGTGCTCCTCGGCCCAAGCCCCGATCGCGGCGACTTGCTCGGGGGAGTACACGGCGCCCGTCGGGTTCGACGGCGACACGAACAGCAGCACCTTCGAGCGCGGGGTGCGCGCGGCCTCGAGCTGCTCGACGGTCACCAGGTAGCCCTGGTCGGCGCCGGCGAAGACATCCACCTGAACGCCGGCGGCCAGCTTGATCGCCTCCGGGTAGGTGGTCCAGTACGGCGTCGGAACGAGCACCTCGTCGCCCGGGTCGAGCAGGGTCGCGAACGCCTGATACACGGCCTGCTTGCCGCCGTTGGTGACGATGACCTGCGACGGCGAGACCTCGAGCCCGCTGTCACGCAGGGTCTTCGCGGCGATCGCGTCGCGCAACTCGGGCAGCCCGGCCGCGGGCGTGTACTTGTGGTTCTTCGGGTCGCGCGCCGCCTCGACGGCGGCGTCGACGATGTGCGGCGGCGTCGGAAAGTCGGGCTCCCCGGCGGCGAAGCTCACGACCGGCCGACCGGCCGCCTTGAGGGCTTTTGCCTTGGAGTCGACCTTGAGAGTTGCCGATTCGGCGATGGATCCGATGCGCTTCGAGATGCGTCCCACGAGGCTCCAGCCTAGCCGCGCGCACGCAGCGCAAAGCCGGAGTCGCCTGCTGAGGGGCCGACGACTCCGGCTTCTTGTGCTGCGCTACCGATTACTCGATGGTGGACACCACCGGGTGGTTGCGTCGGTAGCTTTCCCGCACCAGATAGGCACCCGTTGCCAACAGTGCGAGGATGACGGCGATCAGCGTCGCGATCCCGATGCCGGTGTACGCCAGGCTGCCCGCGCCGGGGCCACCGCCGCCCGGGGTACCGGGGCCGTCCGGGCCGTCCGGGTCATCGATGACCGTCGTGATGTTCGGGCCGACCGTGGCTTCTGCCAGGTTGACCGTCGCCACGCTCGAGCCGACGATGCTCACCCGCACCGCGGTCTGGGTGAACAAACTGCCGGCCGCGACAGCCATGCCGCTCGCCGACGCGAGGGTCGTCTCCTTGATGTTGACCCTCACCGACAGGAAGTCGCTCAGAGCGTCGTCGACGGAGCCGCCACCCGATCCGAGCAGCCCTTCCGTTGCCGGCTGCACCAGCGTGGTGTCGAGCGCTGCGATCAGGTTGGCGACCGCGCCGTCCCCGTCGAACAGCCCGTCGAGCAGTGAGCCCCCTAGGTCATCGAGCAGGCCACCGATGCTGAGGCTGATCGGAACGCCGAGGACGTTCAGGTTCGCCGTCGCGCCGGCAGCTACTCCGTTGAGCAGCTGGTCGACGGTGGCCGTCACGTCGAGGACGACGCTGGTCGTGAGCGGCAGAACAGGAGTGGATGTCGTGCTGCACACCGTGTCCTGCACCGTCTGGTTCACGAACCCGACGATCTGCTTGACCGCGCCGTTCTCGTCGAAGACGAAGTCGCCGACCTCGTCGAGCAGCCCGTCGGTGAGGTCCCCCACGAGCCCGTTGGTGAGCGCGTAGATCCGGTCGACCAGCGAGACCTCACCCAGCACGGGCGTCGTCACGATGCGGTTGACCAGTTCGCAGACCTCCTGCACGATCGGCGATTGCGCGACGTTCGTTGACAGGTCGGCGTGGATGTCGACGTTCGCGTCGTGAAGGGCTTCCTCGACCTTGTCGACAATCTGGTCGGCGATGGTCGAGACCGTGGTGGTGATCCCACTGAGGATCTGCTTCACGATCACGTCGCTCAGCAGTTCGGTGTTCTCGGGGAGGTTGTTCAGATCCCCGCCCGCGAGAGCCGCCAGGTCGACCTTCACTTCGCCGGTCTCCAGGTCGAACGAGACGCCTCCGTCCCCGTACTCCTCTTCGAGAATGGAGTGCACGATCTTCTGAAGGTCACCGGTGTCGATCGTTGCGGAGACGTTCGCGGAGCCGCCGACGAGGTTGAGCACCGGGTCGATGCCGACCAGCAGCGCGTTGACATCGTCGAGGAGCGCGCCGTTCGAGCCGATGAGCTCGTTGAGAGCGTTCTCCACCTCCTGCAGCGCCGAGTCGACCTTCGGGGTGAGGTCCGCGATCGCGGGGCTCGAGAAGGTCAGATAGGCGTTGGCCAGGCTGTAGTCACCGCTCGCGACGGTGAGATCGCCGGTCGCGTTGGCGGCGATGGCGCCGAGTTCTAGCTTCAGGTCCGCCAGGGTCGAGGCGAACTCGTCCCCGAGCAGTGCCTCGAGATCGAACGTCGCGTTGGCCGGCGGCGTGCTCGTGTCGTCGCCGATGCCGATCGCGCCGTCATCCGCGACCGCGCCACTGGCGCCGAACGAGGAGCCGTCGCTGTGCGCTTCCGCGTACTGAGCGACCGGACCGATCTGCATCACGTCGCCGACCTCGATCTGCGGCGACGTCTCCGGAGCGATCTCGTACTCTTCCAGCACGTCCGCGTCGAGCGGGTCCTTGCTGGTCTGAGTCGGCTGGGTTCCGTCGTTGCGGGCTTCAGCCGAATCGAGGGCGGCGGCGCGCGAGAGGTCGAACCCGAGAAGGGTTCCGGAGAGGAACTGACCTTCCGCGTAGGACGCCGGCAGGTCTTCGGCCGATGCGGAGAGCGGAGCGGCGAGGGCGAAAGCCCCACCTAGGACGAATGCGGTGACGGCGGCGACGATGCGCTTGGCCGTGCCGTGATTGTTCCGAGCTGCCGATCCCCCTAGAGGAGTCGTCACGCGCAGGTGTGCAGTGGTGAACACGTCTCTTGCCTTCCTGGTCCGATACGGACGAGGAGGCTGTGGTCAGGATGTGCCTCGGCGTAGCTACGGCCTGTGGGGCCGTCCGGGAAAAGCTTCGGCTTCGGCGTTCGACGACTTCTTACTACTTCTTCGTTGAAACCTGATCACAGTCTCGTACGCCCGTATGCAGTTGTGGTGTTTCCGGGTTGTGGTGCGGCGGGGCTGGTTGGGCCCCGTCACCAGAAGAGACTGGCTACCCCCTGGGGTATGACGCGGGTTCTACCCCCGAGTGGGGGACACGGCGGTTCACGAGCGGATTTGCAGATGACGTACACTGATCCGGTTGGCTGAAAACGCCAAGCTTCGTCGTGCCCGCGCTCCGGAAGTCGTGGATGGGGGCATGTACCGAGGGCGGTGGCTCAATTGGTAGAGCAGCGGTCTCCAAAACCGCAGGTTGCAGGTTCGAGTCCTG
>CAZCEE010000333.1:0-3195 GCA_964497165.1 uncultured Schumannella sp.
GATGTCGCTCGACGACTGGGACTCCCCCGCCGAGCGCACCCTGCAGTACCTCGCGGCGTCAACGCCCGAGTTCGAAGACTTCAACCGCATCCTGCTCGTAGTACACGGCCTCGAAACCGACGTGACGGTGACCCTGCCCGCACACGAAGGTGTGACCGCCTACACGCTGCTGTGGGACTCCTCGCACGACGACATCAGCGACCGCGAGCCTGAGCACCCGCCGGGTGAGGTTCTCCCCGTCGGGCCGACCTCGATCCTGTTGTTCCGGGCGCATTAGCGCACGGACTGACCACCGCGGTCGGTCCCACTAGATTCATACTCATGTCTGATGTCTCGCCGCCGCAGGCCGGCTGGTACAAGGACCCGGAGAACCCCGCGGGTGAGCGCTGGTGGAACGGTTCCGGGTGGTCGGATCAGAAGCGCGCCGCCACCACCGCCGCGACCGCGCCGGCAGCTTCCTCCGCAGGATTCACCTTCGGCAATCCGGCCACGGTCGACTCCCGGCCCGACCCGTACGCGCCTCCGACGTACACCACGCAGCCGTCCTACGCCCCGGCATCGCCCTACGTCGCCGCCCCCTACGGCGCCCCCGCCTACGGCGCCCGCTCGAACGGCCTCGCGATCGCCGGGCTCATCGTCTCGGCCGGCGGCTGGCTCTTCCTGGGGGTGATCGCGTCGATCGCGGGCATCATCCTGTCGGGGTTCGGACTCGCCCGCGCCAAGCAGGCCGAAGCGGCCGGCAACCCGAACAGCGGCCGGGGCATCGCGATGGCCGGCCTGGTCATCGGGATCGCGGTGACCGTGCTCGGCATCCTCTTCGTCGTGCTCTACGTCGCGTTCATCCTCTCGGTGGGAACCACCTACTGAGCACTCCGGCGATCGCCGCGCTGCGGGCGGCGGGCATCCCGTTCATCGAGCGCTCGTACCCGCATGATCCGGCCGTGACTGACTTCGGACGGGAGGCGGCGGATGCCCTCGGCGTCGAGCCCGACCGGGTGTTCAAGACCCTGTTGGCCGACGTCGACGGGCGGCTTGTCGTCGGCATCGTGCCGGTGACCGGCAAGCTCGACCTGAAGGCACTTGCGGCGGCGGTGGGTGGCAAGAAGGCGGCGATGGCGGATGCCGCGTTCGCGGAACGCCGCACGGGCTACATCGTCGGCGGCATTTCGCCGATCGGGCAGAAGAGCGCCCATCCGACGGTGCTCGACGAGACCGCCGAACTGTGGGACACCGTCTTCGTCAGCGGCGGGCGGCGCGGCCTCGACCTCGAACTCGCCCCCGCCGACCTGGTGCGCGCGACTGAGGCAACGATCGCCGACATCGCCCGCTGATCGCCACGCGTCTCGAAGTACAGTGGAGCGAACAACAAGTTAAGAATACTTGACACGAGGTAAGGTATCTCATACCTTGATCCTATGAACGTGTCCGAACCTGTCGACGAGCGTCACCCGATGACGTCCACCGAGCAGTCCACGTGGTGGACCCTCCTTCTCATCCCGCTCGCGGCAATCATCTACTTCGCCATCATCCTCCCGCGCCTCGCCGACACGCCCGCGTCGGCGCTGTCATGGCAGGTGCCGATGATCGTCGCGATCGGCGCCTCAATCGTCGGCATCATTCTCGGCACCATCGCGACGACGGTCATCGCGACCGCGCGAACGCGGGAGGCCGAGTCGGGAACTGACCTTCGTGAGAAACAAATCGAGCGATATGGCGAGCGTCTCAGCGCGACCATCGCAGCGACAGGAGCCGCCGGTGTGCTCGCCCTGGCAATGCTGGGGGTGGAGCAGTTCTGGATCGGCAATGCCGTATTCCTCCTCGGCGTCATCGGTGCGGTTGTTGGTTCGATCGCGAAGATCCGCGCCTATCGCGGGGTGTTCCGTGAATAGGGCGGCGACACTGGTCACCAACCGCATCCGCTCCCTTCGCTTCGCGAACGACGAGATGACGCAGGCCGAGCTGGGCAAGCGCATCGGGGTCACCCGTCAAACCGTCATGGCGATCGAGCTCGGGCGCTACTCGCCCACACTCGAGATGGCCTTCCAAATAGCTCGAGTGTTCGCGGTGCCGCTCGAGCAGGTCTTCCAGTACCCCGACGACACCGACTGAGCACCACATCCATTGCTCGTGATTGATGCGAGCTTCCATCGGTGCGCCCAAAACCGGGCGCAGAACAAGGAGAACAACCATGAAGAACCCGAAAGTGCTCGCTCGTGTCGCGGGCCTGCTTTATCTCGCCGTCGCGGTATTCGGCGGGTGGGCCCAGCTTGTGGCTCGGCCCGCCGTCCACGTGGCGGGCGAGGCGACCGCCAGCACCGAAAACCTCGTGCAGAACGCCGGGCTGTTCCGGGCCGGACTGGTCTCCGACATGCTGATGGCGACGGGATTCGTCTTTCTCGGGCTGACGCTTTTCCGGTTGTTCTACGCCGTGAGCGCGCGCACCGCGACGACCCTGATGGTCTTTGTCTCAGTCGCCGCAGGGTCCATCCTGCTCAACCTCGTCTTCCATTTCGGCGCCTTGATCGTTGCGACTGACCCGGCGTATCTCGCGGCGTTCGGCGCAGACGCCCGAGACGGGCTCGTGCTGCTCCTGCTCGAGCTGCACCAGCACGGTTACTCCCTCGGAGGGGTCTTCTTCGGGCTCTGGCTGCTGCCCACGGGCATCCTCGGCTACCGTTCCGGCATGTTCCCGCGCTGGTTCGCCGTGATCGTCATCATCGGCAGCGTCTTCTGGCTGTTGGATCCGTTCGTGGTCTTCGGGGCTCCCGAGGCTCCCGAGTTCTTGCGCGGCATCATTTCCGCGATCACAGCCATCGCCGAGATCGGGCTGATCCTGTTCCTCCTGATCGTCGGCGTGATGCGACCGAAGACCCCGGCGGTGACCGCCTAACGAAAGCCCGACACGAGGGCGCCCCCGGTTTCAGCGGGGGCGCTCACGCACTCGCGAGCAACCCCAACTCGGCGGGGGTGGCGAGCAGGGGGTGGTTGGGCACAACCCGCACGGTGTAGCCGAACGACCCCGAGCGGTCGAGGGTGACGGTGCCGTGGAAGGTCGCGGGCGAGCCGAGGTCGTGCGATTCGAGGTCGAGCCGCAACCGCCGGATGCCGGTGAGCTCATCGCCGTCGCGCGCGTGACCGTGCACCAACTCGACTTTGACGTCGTCGGGGGCGAGGTCGCCCAGCTCGACGTAGGCC
>CAZCEE010000334.1:0-3177 GCA_964497165.1 uncultured Schumannella sp.
CTCAAATCTGAACGATGACCCGACTCATCTATCAACGATGTCCCGAGTCATCACAGCGTGGAGCCTAGGGGAATCGAACCCCTGACCTCCTGCTTGCAAAGCAGGCGCTCTACCAATTGAGCTAAGGCCCCGTGCATCCATGTCGGGTCTCGACACGCGACCTGCGGTCGCTACTCGACCAACGAGATGGAGTGGGGATACGAGGACTTGAACCTCGGACCTCTTCGTTATCAGCGAAGCGCTCTAACCGCCTGAGCTATATCCCCGAGTGGCCCGAAGGCCGAGAGAAAGAGTATCAGCCTCTACGAGTTCTGGAATCCGACGAGGAGACCGCCGGTGAGGCGCACGCTGAGGTTGTAGAGGAACCCGCCGACGGCGCCCAACGCGGTGCCGACGATCGTGTTGAGCACGGCGATGATGAACGAGAACAGCACGACGGTGCCGATGCCGAAGCTGTTGGCGATGGCGAACTCGTCATCCCCGAGCATGTCACGCAGCGTCTTGTCCAACTCGTCAAAGATGCCGGTGGAGAACAGCACCACCCAGATGAGCACGCTCGCGACGATGAGCACGATGCCGAGGCACAGCCACACCAGGAACGAGAGCTTCACCAGCGACCAGACGTCGATGTAGACGAGCTTCAGGCGCACCTGACGGCTCGTCGTCTGGCGCATCTCCTTGCGCTGCAGTTTCTCGGCGACGCTCATCGCTACTCCTGGTTCTCTCCGTCGGTCGCGGCGGCCGCTTCGGAACTGTCGTCCTGCGCCCCGGCGTCCTCAGCCACTGTGTCCTCTGCCACTGCGGCGTCGGGGTCGGTGGCGTCGGAGTCTGCCGCGATCTCGATGTTGCGTTCGCTGTTCTTCGCGATCGCGATGATCTTGTCGTCGTCGTCGAAACGCGCGAAGACGACGCCCATCGTATCCCGCCCCTTGGCAGGAACCTCGGCAACTGCTGAACGTACGACCTTGCCGCCGGCGAGCACGACGAGCACCTCGTCGTCTTCTTCAACGATGAGTGCGCCGGCGAGGTCGCCGCGCGTTTCGCTGAGTTTGGCGACCTTGATGCCGAGGCCACCCCGGTTCTGCAGGCGGTACTGGTCGACGGCGGTGCGCTTGGCGTAGCCGCCTTCGGTGACGACGAACACGTAGCCCTGTTCCCCGACGACGGATGCCGCGAGCAGCGAATCGTCGCCGCGGAAGTGCATGCCGATGACGCCGGAGGTGGAGCGTCCCATCGGACGCATCGCGGCATCCGATGCGGTGAATCGGATCGACATGCCGTGCCGCGAGACGAGCAGCACATCGGTGCCGTCTTCGACCAGCAGCGCCGAAACCAGTTCGTCGCCTTCGCGGAGGTTGATCGCGATGATGCCGCCGGTGCGATTGGTGTCGTACTCGGTGAGCGCCGTCTTCTTCACGAGACCGCCACGGGTGGCGAGCACGAGGTAGGTCGCCACCGAGTAGTCGCGGATGTCGAGCACCTGCGCGATCTGCTCGTCGGGTTGCAGGGCGAGCAAGTTGGCGACGTGCTGACCCTTCGCGTCGCGGCCGGCTTCCTGCACCTCGTAGGCCTTTGCCCGGTACACGCGACCGGTGTTCGTGAAGAACAACAACCAGTGATGGGTCGTGGTGACGAAGAAGTGCTCGACGACGTCATCCGCCCGCAGTTGCGCCCCGCGCACCCCGCGACCGCCGCGGTGCTGCGAGCGGTAGTTGTCGCTGCGCGTGCGCTTGATGTACCCGCCGCGGGTGATGGTGATGACCATCTCCTCTTCGGGAATGAGGTCTTCGACGCTCATGTCGCCGCCGTAGCCGAGCATGATCTCGGTGCGCCGGTCGTCGCCGAACTTCGCGACGAGATCGGTGAGCTCCTCGGTGACGATCTCGCGCTGGCGGACCGGGCTCGCGAGGATCGCCTGGTACTCCGCGATCTCACGCTCGAGCTCCTCGAGGCGGTCGCGGATCTTCTGACGTTCGAGCGCCGCCAACCGGCGGAGCTGCAGGGCCAGGATGGCGTCGGCCTGTAGTTCGTCGACGTCGAGCAGTTTGATGAGCCCTTTGCGCGCCTCGTCGACGTCGGGCGAGCGGCGGATCAACGCGATCACCTCGTCGAGCGCGTCGAGCGCCTTCGCGTAGCCGCGCTGGATGTGCGCATCGGCTTCGGCCTTCGCAAGGCGGAACTGCGTACGCCGCACGATGACTTCGATCTGATGATCGATCCAATGCGTGATGAAGCCGTCGAGGGCGAGGGTGCGCGGCACACCGTCGACGATCGCCAACATGTTCGCGCCGAAGTTCTCTTGCAGCTGGGTGTGCTTGTACAGGTTGTTCAGCACGACCTTCGCGACCGCGTCGCGCTTGAGCACGACCACCAGACGCTGACCCGTGCGGCCCGAGCTCTCGTCACGGATGTCGGCAATCCCGGCGAGCTTGCCCTCCTTGACGAGGTCGGCGATCTTGATCGCGAGGTTGTCGGGGTTGACCTGGTACGGCAGCTCGGTGACGACGAGGCAGGTGCGACCCTGCAGCTCTTCGACGTTGACAACCGCACGCATCGTGATCGAGCCGCGGCCCGTGCGGTAGGCATCCTGGATGCCCTTGATGCCCAGAATCTGCGCTCCGGTCGGGAAGTCGGGGCCCTTGACGCGCTGGATGAGCGCCTCGAGCAGCTCCTCGCGCGGGGCCTCGGGGTTCTCGAGCGCCCAGAGGGCGGCCTCGGCCACCTCGCGCAGATTGTGCGGCGGGATGTTCGTGGCCATGCCGACCGCAATGCCCACCGAGCCGTTGACGAGCAGGTTCGGGAACCGCGCGGGGAGCACCCTCGGCTCCTGGGTGCGGCCGTCGTAGTTGTCTTGCATGTCGACGGTGTCTTCGTCGATGTCGCGGACCATCTCCATGGCGAGCGGCGCCATTTTGGTCTCGGTGTACCGGTGGGCGGCGGCGCCGTCGTTGCCCGGGGAGCCGAAGTTGCCCTGCCCGAGCGCGAGCGGGTAGCGCAGCGACCAGGGCTGCACCAGTCGCACGAGCGCGTCGTACACCGAGCTGTCGCCGTGCGGGTGGAACTGACCCATCACGTCGCCGATGATGCGGGTGCACTTCGAGAACGCGCGGTCGGGGCGGTAGCCGCCGTCGTACATCGCGTAGATCACGCGGCGGTGCACGGGCTTGAGTCCGTCGC
>CAZCEE010000335.1:0-3176 GCA_964497165.1 uncultured Schumannella sp.
GCTCACCACCGAGGCGCTCGTCGCCGACAAGCCCGAGGAGAAGTCGGCGATGCCGGCGATGCCGCCCGGTGGCGGCGGCATGGGAGGCATGGGCTTCTAAGGCTCAGTCACACAGGCGAACGCGGCCCAGTGCCGCGACTCGTGTCACGAAAGGTCCCCGATCAGCTGCGATTTCGGCGAGATCGGGGACTTTTCGCGTCACGAATCGCGGTTCGTGCGCCACACGTGCGCAGTCGTTGACGCCCAACCTCTTGGCGAACGGAGTGCCGGAATAGCCCGCCGTTGGCCCTAGTCTGAGGCCCATGAGCGATCGACCGCCTCCCGATCCCGTGGCGCTACTTGATGAGTGGATGCAGTGGGAGCGCGGTGAAATCGAACCTGGCCGCCTCATCGCCAACCTCAAGAAGGGCGGCATGAGGGAGCTGCTCGAGGAGCTTGCGAAGGCGAAGGCGGGGTTAACGGACTGAGCACGCCGCCGCAGGTCATTCCGCGGCCCGAGTCGCATCGGCCGGGCGATCCGGCGCCGTGGGCGCGTCTGCCGATCCAGCGCCGGACGGGAATCGACCTGGCGCGGGTACGCGAAGTCGTCGAGCATCCAGAGCGCCGGCCGGCCGATCCGTCGCTGGCGCTTCCACTGGGGCCGCCCGTCGCCGACCTCCCGGTACCGAGCCGACCCGCGGCCGTGCTCGTCGCCTTCTTCGAAGAGGACGGCGAAGCCCGCGTCGTGCTGACGCGCCGGGCGTCGCATCTCCGCACTCACACCGGCGAGGTGTCGTTCCCCGGGGGGCGCATCGAAGACGGTGAGGACCTCATCGCCGCCGCGCTCCGCGAGGCGCACGAGGAGATCGGGCTGGACCCATCCTCGGTCGACATCGTCGGCGCATTGACCCCGATCTCGACGATCGCCGCGAGATCGGGCATCACGCCGGTCGTCGGGTTCCTGCCGTCGCGGCCAGAGTTGAAACCCGATCCGAACGAGGTCGAGTTCGTCTTTGACGTCGCCCTCGCACAGTTGCTGGCCGACGGGACCTTCGAGGAAGAGCGCTGGGACACCCCGTGGGGTCACGACCGTCAGATCACCTTCTTCTACCTTCCTCACGACATCGTGTGGGGCGCCACGGCGCGGGTTCTCAGGGAACTCTTGGAGCTTGTCACGCAATAGCGTTCGCTTCGCCGACCCGGCGTCCACCCCGACCCGCTCCGTCACCTCACCACGCATCGCCCAATCTCGAGTTCCCGCTGGCTCGCCTACGCTCGCTCCCATGGAAAGCTCACAGTCAGTAGCTGACGCCCTCGGCGCGATCTATGCCGCCATTTCCGAGGGCGATGCCGGCGTTCTCGCGGGAGCGCTGTCGAATAAGCAAGGAGTCGTGTTCATCGGAACGGACCCTGATGAGTGGTATGAGGACGCCGACGAGATTGGCGAGATGCTCAAGGCGCAGGCTGCTGCCGGGATCAGGGTCAGGCCTGGCAAGATCACCGCGTACAGCGAAGGCTCGGTCGGCTGGGCCAGCGATCGCGGCACCTTCGTCTTGCCCGACGGTTCCGAAGTGCCATTTCGCGCAACCGTCGTGTTCCACGAGGAAGACGGCCTCTGGAAGGTCGTGCAAGAGCACGCGTCGGTGGGCGTGCCGAACGAAGAATCGGTCGGGATCGAGCTGTGACGGCGTGAACCGCGACGAACTTCGCCTGGCGAGCCGCGGGCAGCGTTTCAAGCATGCAAATGCCGGTGATTCCGCCGGCGCGCCGGGCAATCCCCGGCATTCGGGTGCTCCAAAGTGCCCGCGAGCTTCGGGCTTAGGCCGTCCCGGCGCAGTCGGCGCACAGGCCGATGAGGTCGAAGCGGTGATCGGTTGCTTTGAAGCCGGTGGTAGCCGCGACCTCGTCGAGGGCGTCGCTCACCGCCCGCTCCAACTTGGCCGGAACAGTGAAGTCGAGCACGTTGCCGCAGCGCGAGCAGATCAGGTGGTGGTGGTGATGGTCGGTGAGCGCTTCGGCGAGTTCGAACCGTGCATGCTCGTCGCCGCCCAACACGATGCGTCGCACGACGCCGGCCTGCTCGAGCACGGTCATGTGCCGATAGGCGCTGCTGGCGGCCAGCCCCGGCTCGCTGGTCATCAGTTCCGGAACGGTGACCGGGCGGTCGAGCCGCGCCAACGCGTCGACCATCGTCCGGCGCCCGGACGTGAATCGCTGCCCGACCCGCTCTAGAAGTACCGCGACCTCGTCGCCCAGATCGCGCGCCTCAGACATGGCAGAAGCGTACGGGAACGCTGCGCGTCGACTTGGTCGAGCGTCTCCTTGTGAACTTTTGAGGTTTACGCGGCTCACACCCGCGTAAACCTCAAACGTTCGCAAAACGACGACGATTGCGCTACGGGTAAGCACAGGAGGTCGGTCCCGTGCCCGATACACTCGACCACTTGACGACGTTGCGGAGGGCCCAACGTGGCTGAGATCGAGATCGGGATCGGCAAGTCGGGGCGTCGGGCCTACGGGTTCGACGACATCGCGATTGTTCCGAGTAGAAGGACCCGCGACCCCGAGGATGTCGACATCAGCTGGGAGATCGACGCCTTCAAGTTCGATCTGCCGCTGGTGGCAGCGGCGATGGACGGGGTGGTCAGTCCAGCGACGGCGATCGAGATCGGCAGGTTGGGCGGCGGTGCTTGCCTGAATCTTGAGGGCCTGTGGACCCGGTACGAGGATCCCGAGCCGCTGTTCGATGAGATCAGCAAGCTCGACTCCGACAAGGCGACGGCTCGCATGCAGCAGATCTACAGCGAGCCCATCAAGCCCGAACTTGTCCACGCCCGCATCCGCGAGATTAAGGGCGCCGGGGTCACGGCGATCGCCTCCCTCACGCCCCAGCGGGTCGAACAGTTCGCGTCCACGATCATCAAGGCAGAACTCGACCTGTTCGTGATCCAGGGCACGGTGGTATCCGCTGAGCACGTCTCCAAGACGGTCGAGCCGCTCAACCTGAAGAAATTCATTCGCGAGTTCGACATCCCGGTGATCGTCGGCGGCTGCGCCAGCTATCTGGCGGCCTTGCAGCTCATGCGGACGGGCGCCGTGGGCATTCTTGTCGGTGTTGGTCCTGGCAATGCCTGCACCACCCGCGGTGTGCTCGGCATAGGTGTCCCGCAGGCCACCGCCATCGCCGACGCCGCCGG
>CAZCEE010000336.1:0-3169 GCA_964497165.1 uncultured Schumannella sp.
ACCAGCAGAAGGTCGTGCTGGCGCGCGAACTGTCGCGCGACCTGAAGTTGCTCGTGGCGGCGCAACCGACGCGCGGCGTCGACGTCGGCTCGATCGAGTTCATCCACGAGCGCATCGTGGAGGTGCGTGACAGCGGCGTGCCGGTGCTCATCATCTCCACCGAACTCGATGAGGTGCTCGCGCTCGCCGACCGCATCGCCGTCATGTATCACGGCAAGATCGTCGACATCGTGCCGCCCGACACGGCGCGCGAACGGCTCGGTCAGCTCATGGCGGGGGTGGCGGCATGACTACGGAGCCCCCGACCCCGGTCGGCGGTCGGGACCGGCCGACGCTCCAGGAGGTGTTGTCCGACATCGCGACCGGGAGTCCGCTGAGGATCTTCCTCGCCGTCATCCTGTCGCTCGTCGTCGGCTCGCTGCTGGTCATCTTCACCGACGAGAACGTGCTCGAGACGCTCGGCTACTTCGGCTCACGGCCCGGCGACTTCTTCGGTGCGGCCGGGAAGTCGGCGTCGGACGCCGCGCAGGCACTGTTCCGCGGCTCGATCTACAACTACAACGCCGCATCCTTCGAGAGCGCCATCCGACCGTTGACGGAATCGCTCCGCTTCGCCGGACCTCTCATCGCCGCGGGTCTCGGCATCGCCCTCGGCTTCCGAGTCGGCCTGTTCAACATCGGCGGCACCGGGCAGCTGCTCATGGGTGCCGCGTTCGCCGGATTCGCCAGCTTCCAGTTCCAGCTGCCCTACGGCATCCACCTCATCGTCGCCATGATCTTCGGCTTCATCGGCGCCGGGATCTGGGCCGGCATCGTCGGGTTCCTGAAGGCCTACACCGGGGCGCACGAGGTGATCGTGACGATCATGCTCAATTACGTCGCCATCGGGGTCGTGACCTACCTCATGCGCACGCCGGTGCTGCACGACATGGAGTCGGGCAGCAATCCGACGACCCGGCCGCCGGAGGCGACGGCGCAACTGCCGAATCTGCTCGGCGGCGACTTCAACCTGCACCTCGGGTTCGTCCTCGCCCTCGTCGCGGTGGGCGTGTACTGGTGGCTCATGGAGCGTTCGACGCTCGGCTTCCGGCTGCGCATGGTCGGGCTCAACCCCGACGCCGCGCGCACCGCCGGCATCAACGTGAACCGCATCTTCATCACGGCCATGGTGCTCTCGGGACTGTTCGTCGGACTCGCCGGCATCAACCAGGCGCTCGGAAGGCAGGGCAGCTTCAGCCCGGCCGTCGACTCGGGAATCGGCTTCGACGCGATCACCGTCGCTCTGCTCGGCGGGTCGCGCGCATTCGGCGTGTTGTTCGCCGGGCTGCTGTTCGGCGCGATGAAGGCGGCCGGCCCGACGATGCAGATCCAGGATGTCGCTCCCGAGGTGCTGACCGTCGTGCAGTCGCTCATCGTGCTGTTCGTCGCCGCGCCCCCTCTGGTGCGGGCGATCTTCCGGTTCTTGCCCGAGCCGCGCACCGCCGACTCTCCGACCCGAGAGGAACGACGTGCGCGTCGTGCAGCGAAGGAGGCCGTGAAATGACGAGCCTCGCCCCCACGACGGCACCCGACCCTGCGCAGGGCCCGGTCGCCGAGGTCGTCGACGGCCCGGTCATCCTTGCCCCGCGCAGCTGGAAGACGACGGTCATCATCGCCGTCGTCGCGCTGCTCACCTTCATCGGATTCGGGGTGTTCGGCGCCGACTCCGAGGTGCGCTTCGTCTGGAACGACACCGGACGCGAGTCGCTCATCCCGCCGCTCGTCGTGCACTCGCAGACGCTGTGCCTCGTGCTGGGCGTGCTCGCGATTGTCTGCGCGGTGGGCGCGGCGGTGTTCACGTGGCGCCGTCGCGCGGTGCCGCTCGGCTTCACCTTCCTCACTGCTCTCGCGTTTCTCATCGGGCTCGTCGCCTGGGTCGGTGAGGGGGGCGACGTACCCGTCGTCTTCCTGCTGACCGGCACGATCGGGCTCTCGACCGCCGTGATCTTCGGGTCGCTCGCCGGCATCATCGGCGAGCGGGTCGGCGTCGTGAACATCGCGATCGAAGGGCAACTGCTCGGCGGCGCGTTCACCGCCGCCGTCGTCGCGAGTGTCACCGACAACCTCTACGTCGGCCTCTTGGCCGGAATGATCACCGGAGCACTCATCTCGATGGTGCTCGTGACCTTCTCGATCAAGTACCTCGTCGACCAGATCATCGTCGGCGTCGTGTTGATCGCCCTCATGGTGGGCCTGACGAACTTCTTCTACTCCGCGGCGCTCGCCGACAACGGGCAGGCGCTCAACTTCCCGGGCACCCTGCCGTTCCTGCCGATCCCGTTGCTCAGCGACATCCCCGTCATCGGGCCGGTGCTGTTCGACCAGCGGCTGACGACGTACATCATGTTCATCCTGGTGCCGGTGGTCTGGTTCTTCCTGTTCAAGACCCGGTGGGGTCTGCGCATCCGCGCCCTCGGCGAGCATCCCCTCGCGGCCGACACCGTCGGGATCAACGTCAACCGCTGGCGGTTCTGGACGGTCACCGCAGCCGGCCTGATCGCAGGACTCGGCGGCGCGGCGCTCACACTCGGCTCGATCGGACCGTTCGTGCGAGACATGAGCGCCGGGCAGGGCTTCATCGCACTGGCCTGCGTCATCCTGGGTCGCTGGAATCCGTTCCTCGCGGCCTCGGCGGCGCTGCTGTTCGGCTTCTCGCGCAACTTCCGCATCTGGGCCGGTCAGGCCGGATCGGAGATCCCGCCCGACCTCATCGCGACGACGCCCTACGTGGTGACTCTTCTCGCGGTGGCCGTGCTCGTGGGTCGCGCCGTCGGACCGCGCGCGGTCGGCAAACCGTACATCAAGGGGTAGCTGTGTCGTCGATCGATTGGACCGCGCTGCGGGCCGCCGCGAACGAAGCGATGGGCTGGTCGTATTCGCCGTACTCGAAGTTCCCCGTGGGGGCGGCGGCGCTCGTCGACGACGGGCGCATCGTGCAGGGTGCGAACGTCGAGAACGCCTCCTACGGTGTCGGGCTGTGCGCCGAGTGCGGCCTGGTGTCGGCGCTCGCAGCGTCGGGCGGCGGCAGACTCGTCGCCTTCTCGTGCGTCGACGGGCACGGCAACGTGCTCATGCCGTGCGGCCGCTGTCGTCAGTTGCTCTACGAGTTCTCTGCGCCCGGGATGCTGCT
>CAZCEE010000337.1:0-3156 GCA_964497165.1 uncultured Schumannella sp.
CATCGATCATGCCCGAGAGTACCAATCGTCGTCAGCGTGAGCTGACGAGGGTCAAAATTGCGTGGTCGGGGTAACAGGATTTGAACCTGCGGCCTCGTCGTCCCGAACGACGCGCGCTACCAAACTGCGCCATACCCCGTTGCTGCGCTGTCGCCGCAACCTGTCAAGGATAGCCGACAGGAACCAGAGTGAGCACCACAGCTTCGGGCGCGCAGGCGAAGCGCACGGGCGCATAGATCGACGTGCCGAGTCCCGCCGAGACGTTGAGCAGAGCGGAGCGACGCTGCCCGTCCCAGACCGAAAGCCCCTGCGCTTGGCGGCGCGGGATGTCGCAGTTGGTGACAAGTGCGGGAAGCCCGGGGATGCGCACCTGCCCGCCGTGCGTGTGCCCGGCGAGGATGAGGTCGGCGCCCTGGTTGGTCAGCGCGTCGAGCACCCGGCGGTAGGGGGCGTGGGTGACCCCCAGCTTGAACACCGCACCGTCGTCGGCATCCCACTCGACCTCTTCGCGCAGCGCCTCGATCGCGCCGGGGAGGGCGTCGAGCCGGTCCCAGCCGAGGTGGGCGTCGCCGGTGCCGAAGAGCTCGATGCGATGCCCGCGCACCTCGAGGGCCCGCGCCGTGTTGTTGAGGTCGAGCCACCCGAGGTCGCCGGTGAGGAACGTGTTGAGCGCCGCCACATCGAGGTCGGGCTCCCGCCTCTTCCTCCCCGACGGGCCGCCGAAGTACGAGAACGGGTTCTTGAGCACCGGGCCGTGGTAGTCGTTCGAGCCATGGGCGAAGACGCCCGGGATGCCGCGGAACGGCTCGAACGCGCGACGGATGCCGGAGAGCCCGTCGAGATGGCCGAGGTTGTCACCGGTGTCGACGATCAGGTCGGGCTCGTAGCGGGCCAGGGAGCGCACGAAATCCTGTTTCTTGCGCTGCCACGGCGCCATGTGCAGGTCGCTGAGATGCAGGATCGTCAGCGACCGAGCACCCGGCTCGAGGATCGGCAGCACCTCGTGACGCACCGTGAATCGCGTGCGCTCGACGAAGACACCCCAGGTGAGCGCCCCGAGCGCCGCAGCGGTCGTCGCTCCGAAGACGACGCCCGCCGCGCGCGCACGGGTCATGGACAGACGGGCCGGTAGTAGCGGATCGTCACGGTCGTGCTCGCCGGGTTGCGCATCGTGCCGCCCGGCGGATCCTGGGAGGTCACCTCATCAACGGCGGGCGGTGGCAGCGGATTGCCGAGATCGGCATCGTCGACGCAGACCTCATCGACGCTGAAGCCCTCGTCATCGAGTGCATCTGCGGCGGCACCTCGCGACATCCCGACGACGTTCGGGATCGGCTCGGTGAGCCCATTGCTCGTGAACACACGTACCGTCGTGCCGCGGGGGACGTTCGATCCGACGCCCGGTTCGGTCGAGGCGACCTGACCGGCAGGAAGGTCGGAGTCGACGTCGCCGCCGTGCTCGAAACCGAGCTCGGCGAGTTCGATCGCGGTCTTCGCCTGCTCAAGGCTGCTGCCGATCACGTTGGGCACCTCGACCGGCGAGCCAGTCAGCAGCGCCGGATCGGGACCGGGGAACGCGCCGCCCGGATAGACGGAGTCGATGGCCTGAGCGATAGGGCGGAAAATACGGTGACGCAAGAGACCACCGCTCGTGCCGTTGACCCGCACGTTACGCATCGCCTGCTTGCCGGTGATGTTGCCCACCCAGACGGCAGTAGCGACGGTCGTCGAGGAGCCCACCATCCAGGTGTGCACCGACTCGTCGGTGGTTCCCGTCTTGCCGATGTAGGTGGTGCCGTCGTTCGGGTTCGATGCCGAACCGGTGCCCCCCATAACTGCGGCCATCGCATAGGCCGCGGTGTTGGCGACCCCTGGCGAGACGAGCGGCGACTGGCCGCACTCCGGGGTCTGACCCGCCAACACATCGCCGGCCTGGTCGATCACGGCGGCGATCATGATCGGCTCGCAGTAGACGCCCTGATTGGCGATGGCGGCGTAGGCGGCCGCTTGCGTCAGCGGGGCGACGTTGTTCTCGCACCCACCGATCGCGCAGGAGGGCCGCGTCATGAGTCGTTCGCTGCCGCCAGCGTCGTGCACGCCGATCGACGCGGCGATCTTTCCGATGTCGCACTGGTCGACAGCTTTCGCCATCTGGATGAAGATCGAGTTCACCGAGCCGGCGGTGCCGCGCACGATGGTGTACGAGCCCGACTCGTTCGAGTCGTTGCGGTACTTGTAGATCCCGCCCCACGGCGGGCCGAGGATCGTGCCGTCCGCCGCCTCGTACGGGTCGCAGGAGTCGGCGAACTGGGCCTGGTTCACTTCGCGGACGCTGGCGTTGTACGACTCGTTGATGCCGTGGCCGGCCGCGAGGAACGCGAGCAGCACGTACGGCTTGTACGTCGACCCGGGCTGGAAGCCTTGCGACCCGCCATGTGCGACGTCGGACGCGAGGTTGACGGCGTTGGTGTTCTGCGGGTCAGCGGGTTCGAGCGAGTCGTCGAAGGTCTTGTTCTGCGCCATCGTCAGGATGTTGCCGGTGCCGACTCCGACCGAGACTGCGACGGCGCCGAGGGCGAAGCGGGTCTCGTTCGACGGTGCCCACTGGTGCACGGTGTTCCACGCGGCGGCCTGCAGATCGGGGTGGATGGTGAGCACGAGCTGGTAGCCGCCGCGGTCCCACGCCTGCTTGCGATCTTCCGGTGTGCTGCCAAGCGCTGCGAGCTCGTCGATGACGTGCAGGGCGTAGTCGCAGACGTACCCGTAGCCCTGGGAGGCGCTCCGGCACCCGACTGTCGATGCCTTCGGTACTACGAAGTTCTCGTCAACCGGGATGGCGATCGCCTCGTCGCGCTCAGCCTTCGTGATGCAGCCGTAAACTTCCATCGCGGTGAGGATGACGTCGCGGCGTTCTTGGTTGGCCGGGTAGTGTTCGGGGTCGCTCAGGTCGCGCAAGTTCGGATATTGCACGATTGCGAGGAGGCTCGCCGCCTGCGCGATCGTGACTTCAGCGGCGGTTGTGCTGAAGTACTGGTTCGCGGCGGCCTGCACACCGTAGGTGTTGCCCCCGAAGCCGGCGATGTTGAGATACCCCTGGAGGATCTCGTCCTTCGTGTAGTTCTTCTCGAGCCCGATCGCGAGCTTCATCTCTTTGAT
>CAZCEE010000338.1:0-3140 GCA_964497165.1 uncultured Schumannella sp.
GTTGATCGTCATGCGCCCAGGGTACCCGCGTTGGTCAGACCTGACCAGACCCGAGTACGGAGGCTCGGGTCCGACGCACCCGGCGCAGCACGAGGGCCCCGAGCACGACCGCGACGAGCGCGATCGCCACGAGCGACAGCCCCGAGTAGCCGATTGCCGCGAGAACGACCCCGGCGCTGGCCGCCCCGATGCCGCCGGCGAGGCTCATCGACAGGTCGGCGCGGCCCTGCACGACGGTGCGGCGCGCGGGGTCGGCGCTGTCGGCGACGAGGCCGGATGCCGCGACGGTCGCCGCGCTCCAGCCCAGCCCCAAGAAGATCAGGCCCGCCACCACCCACCCGGAGTGCTCGGCCCCGAACGAGGTCATGAGCAGCGCCGCGAGGAGCATCCCCTGCCCGAGAACGATCACCGGTCCGCGGCCAAGGCGGTCGGAGAGCACGCCCCACAGCGGCGACAGTGCGAACATCCCAGCCACGTGGAGGCTGATCGTGAGCCCGACGATCTCAAGGGTCGCGCCGTGGTCGACGAGGTGCACCGGGGTCATCGCCATGACCGACGCCATCGTCGCGTGGCTGAGCGCGAGAGTGAGGATGCCGACGACGACACCTGCGCGATCCTCCGTGCCCGACTCGACATCCGCCGTGCCGCGCTCGACGCCCAGGCGCTGCGCCGTCCGCAACGGGTCGGGGCGCAAGGCGACGAGGTAGACAGTGATCGCGACCAATTGCGCGGCGAGAGCGAAGAAGAGCACTCCCGAGAGCGGAGGCAGCCCGACCGCCTGGCCGAGATCGTCGCCCGGTCCGATCAGGTTCGGCCCAGCGACCGCTCCAATCGTCGTCGACCAGACGACGACCGATAGGTCGCGCCCCCGGTTGGCGGGCTCGGACAGGTCGGTCGCCGCGAACCGGGACTGGAGGTTCACCGCGGTGCCGACCCCGAGAAGTCCCATCGCGACGAGGAACAGCGGGAAGAGCCCGGCGGCCGTCGCGACGATCCCGACGACGGCTCCGAGAGCGGCGAGCGCCGACCCGGTTGCGAGTGCGGGCGAGCGACCGGCGCGCAGGGCGAGGCGGGCGAGCGGGATCGCGGCCGCAGCGGCACCGAGGGTCGAGAGCGTCGTCGCCGTGCCCGACCAGGCGGGCGAACCCGAGAGTTGCGTCGCCAGCAGCGCACCGGCCGAGAACGTCGCCCCCATGCCGACCCCGGCGAGGGCCTGCCCGCTGATGATCGCCGCATGGCTGCGCCGACGGATGCGGACGACATCCTCGTCGGTGAGCGCGGTCACGTCGCCGGCGCTCACGCGGGGGCGTCGTCGCGGTTGCGCGCCGGGTTGGTGAGTGTGCCGATCCCCTCGATCGTGATGTCGACCGTCTGACCGGCGACGAACCCGCCGAGACCCGACGGCGTGCCCGTCATGATGATGTCGCCGGGCAGGAGGGTCCAGACATCCGAGATGTACTCGATGAGCGTGGGCACGTCGTGGATGAGGTCTTTCGTGTTGCCACGCCGTCGCGGCTCGCCGTCGACGTGGCTCTGGATCTCGAGGTTCGACGGGTCGAGCTCGGTCTCGATCCACGGGCCGATCGGCGCGAACGTGTCGTAGCCCTTCGCACGCGCCCACTGCCCGTCGGCGAACATCTGATCGCGCGCCGACACGTCATTGCCGACCGTGAAACCGAAGACGTAGTCGCGCCAGTTCGCGGCCTTCACCTGCTTCGCGATGCGCCCGATCACGACGACGAGTTCGCTTTCGTGGGTGATGCGTCCCTCGACCGGCGGGATCTGGATCGCATCGCCCGGACCGATCACCGCGGTGTTCGGCTTGAGGAAGATGAGCGGGTTCTCAGGCGCGTCGACGTTCGCCATGTCGGCGCGGTGCTCGGCGTAGTTGAGGCCGACACAGACGACCTTCGAGCGCGGAATGACGGGGGCGAGCAGCCGCACGTCGGCAAGCGGCAGACGCTCCCCGGTGGGCTGGAATCCGGAGAAGATCGGATCACCGGCCAGCACGACGATCTCATCGTCGCTGTCGACGATGCCGTACCGGGGGTCGGCGTCCGCGATGGCGAAGCGGGCGACTCTCACGATCCTCAACCCTAGACCTCGGGGGGCGCTCCGCCCGGCTCCGCCCGGCTCCGCCAGGATGGTTGGTATGGACCTCCTCGTCGACGGACCCGATGCCGCGCCGACCCTGGTGCTCGCCCACGGCGCGGGAGCCGCGATGGACTCCCGCGGCATGACGGATGTCGCCTCGCGGATCGCCGCCAGGGGTGTGCGGGTGGTGCGGTTCGAGTTCGCGTACATGGCATCCCGGCGTTCCGGGGTGCGGAGGCCACCGCCCCGTGCCGACACCCTGCTCGACGAGTACCGGGCCGTGGTCGCGGAGGTCGGCGGGCGACCGGTGATCGGCGGACGCTCGATGGGCGGCCGGGTGGCGAGCATGGTTGCCGACGAGGGCTTCGAGGCGGGTTCGGTTGCGGGGCTCGCCTGCCTCAGCTACCCCTGGCATCCTCCGACAAAGCCTGAGCAGCCGCGCATCGCGCACCTTCTCGGACTCTCCACCCCGACCCTGATCGTGCAGGGCACGCGCGACCCGTTCGGCTCACCCTCGGAGGTCGCCGGCTACGGCCTCTCCCCCGCCGTCGAGGTGCTCTGGCTCGAGGACGGCGACCACGACCTGCGGCCGCGCAAAGCGGTGAGCGGGTTCACGCACGCGGGGCACCTCGACACCACAGCGGATGCCGTGGCGGGGTTTGTGAAGCGAGTCGCGGCGGTCGGTTAGCGAGTCCTCCACAGGGCTCGGAAGCGTGACTTATCCTGAGAATGGTTCGTCTACCTAGTACATGCGTTCGAATGTTGCTTCAATGGAGGTATGTCCCCTTCCGCTCCCGTCGCCAGCTGGCCCGTCGCCAGCTGGCTTGAGGCGAACCCGAGCGCGCTCGATGACGACGCGCTGCTCGTCGGCACGCGCGAGTTGGGTGAGTTGCGGCGCCTGGTGGATGGGGCGCTGTCGGCGTTCGCGGCCGAAGCGAAGCACCGCTCCCGCCGGGAAGACGGATTCGGCGGGCTTGCGCAACGCCTCGGTGCCGGAACCCCCGAGAAACTGGTCGAGCAGGTGTCGGGGGTGTCGAAGCGGGAAG
>CAZCEE010000339.1:0-3124 GCA_964497165.1 uncultured Schumannella sp.
GACGCTCACCGCGAGGGCGCCCGGCGGCACGTCGCGCCGCACAACAGTCCCCGCGCCGATCTTCGCGCCGTCGCCGATCGTGACCGGCGCGACGAACGAGTTGTGGGTTCCGGTGTGCACGTGCTTGCCGATCGTCGTCGAATGCTTCTCGACGTCGTCGTAGTTGGCGGTGATCGCTCCGGCACCGATGTTGGTGCCTTCGCCGATCGTCGCGTCGCCGATGTACGACAGGTGCGGCACCTTCGCGCCGGCCCCGATCTTCGCGTTCTTCGTCTCGACGTAGGTGCCGATCTTGCCGCCCTCGCCGAGTTCGGTTCCGGGCCGGAGGTAGGCGAACGGCCCGACCGTCGCCCCCTTGCCGATCACCGCGAGCGTCGCGTCGGTGCGTTTCACGACGGCATCCTCCCCGACCTCGCAGTCGAGCAGCGTCGTGTCCGGCCCGATGCGAGCGCCGCGGGCGATCGTCGTCGAACCCGAAATGTGCGTGTTCGGCAGCAGTTCGACGTCTTCCGCGAGGGTGGCGCGCAAGTCGATCCAGGTGCTGCCGGGATCGTGCACCGTCACGCCCGCGAGCTGCCAGCCGCGCACGATCATCGCGTTGAGCCGGGCGGCGGCGCGGGCGAGCTGCACCCGGTCGTTGATGCCCTCGACGACCCAGGCATCGCGGGCGGGCACGGCCTCGACGGCCTCGCCGGCTGCGTGCAGGAGGCCGACGACATCCGTGAGATAGCGCTCGCCCTGGGCGTTGTGGGTCGCGAGCTGCGGCAGCTGGGTGCGCAGCGAGGCGACCGTGAAGACGTAGGTGCCCGAGTTGACCTCGCTGATCGCCAGCTCGTCGTCACCCGCGTCGCCGTGCTCGACGATGCGAATGAGGGCGCCGTCGGCATCCCGCACGATGCGTCCGTAGCCGGTCGCGTCGTCGACGATCGCCGAGAGCAGCGTCGCGGCGGCGGTCGCCCGGCGGTGGGCCTCGAGCAGCCCGGCGATCGTGCCGGCGTCGAGCAACGGCACGTCCCCCGAGATCACGACGACGTCGCCGTCGAAGTCGTCGGGCAGCGCCGCGACCGCGATCTCGACGGCGCGGCCAGTGCCGGGGATGTCGTCCTGGTCGACGACGAGCGCGTCGGGCAGGAACTCGGCGACCGCTGCCGCGACGAGGTCGCGTTCGTGCCGCACGACGGTCACGACGTGGGCGGCCGAAAGCTCTCGGGCTGTCGCGAGCACGTGTCCGAGCAGCGGCACGCCAGCCAAGTCATGCAACACCTTGGGCCGGGATGACTTCATCCGGGTGCCCTGCCCGGCAGCGAGGACGACGATGGCGAGCCGTGAATCGGTCATGGCCCCATTCTCTCCCGCCTCAGCCAGCGCGCCACGACGCGAAACTGCCAGGCTGACGGAATGCCTTCGAACCGCCCCGTGCGCATCGCCGTCCAGATCGCCCCGCAACACGTGCCTTACGAGAAGCTCCGCGATACTGCGGCGCAACTGGAAGAGCTCGGGGTCGACATCCTCTTCAACTGGGACCATTTCTTCCCGCTGAGCGGCGAACGCGACGGCCTCCACTTCGAGTCGTGGACGATGCTCGCCGCCCTCGCCGAGCAGACCTCGCGGGTCGAGATCGGCGCCCTCGTCAACTGCAACAGTTACCGCAACCCCAACCTTCAGGCCGACATGGCCCGCACGATCGACCACATCAGCGCACACGGCACCGGCACGGGTCGGTTCATCTTCGGCACCGGGTCAGGCTGGTTCGAGCGCGACTACGACGAGTACGGCTACGAGTTCGGCACCGTGGGGAGCCGGCTGGATGCCCTCGCGCGCGACCTCCCGGTGATCGAGGAGCGCTGGCGCCAGCTCAACCCGCCGCCGACCCGCGACATCCCGATCCTGGTCGGAGGCGGTGGCGAGAAGAAGACCCTGCGGATCGTCGCGCAACACGCGAACATCTGGCACAGCTTCAGCGACGCCCCCACCCTGGAGCGCAAACTCGGCATTCTCGCGGAGCACGGGGAGGCAGTCCGACGCGATGTCTCCGAGATCGAGGTCTCGGTCGAGATCCGCCGCAAGACGCAAACCGAGGCCGAGGAGCTACATGCCCTCGGTGCGACGCTCTTCACGATCGGCATCTCGGGGCCGCACTACGACATCTCCGCGGTGCCCGACTGGCTGGCCTGGCGCGACGCGCTCAATGCCGGCTGATCGCCGATCGCGGGGCTCAGCCTTTCCAGACCGTCTTGAGGTTGCAGAACTCGCGGATGCCTGCGGCGGCGAGTTCGCGGCCGACACCGGAGTCTTTGACCCCGCCGAAGGGCAGCTCGGGATACGAAATCGTCATCCCGTTCACGAACACAGCACCCGCGTCGAGATTCTGAATGAACCACTCCTCGTCGTCGGGGTCGTTCGTCCAGACCGCCGAACTGAGGCCGAAGGTGGTGCCGTTGGCGATCGCCAACGCCTCCTCGCGGTCGGCCACCCGATAGACAGAAGCGACCGGGCCGAAGGCCTCTTCGCGATACAGGCGCATCGCCGGGGTGATCCCTTCGATGACCGTCGGCGCGTAGAACCAGCCGGCCCGCTCCGGCACGGTGCCGCCGGTCGCGACAGTCGCGCCCAGCACGACGGCATCCGTCACCAGTTCGGCGAGTTCGGCGCGGCCCGACTCGGTCGCGAGGGGGCCGACATCCGTCGCCTCGTCGAGGGGGTCACCGACCGTCAAGGCCGCGACCTTCTCGGCAAAGAGGCCGACGAACTCGTCGTAGACATCGGTGTGCACGATGAAGCGCTTCGCCGCGATGCAGGACTGGCCGTTGTTCTGGTTTCTGGCCGTGACGGCGACGCTCGTGGCCTTCTCGAGGTCGGCGGTCGGCAGAACGACGAAGGGATCGGAGCCCCCGAGCTCGAGCACGACGTGTTTCACCTCGGATCCGGCGATCGACCCGAGCGAACGCCCCGCGGGCTCGGAGCCGGTGAGCGTCGCGGCCTTGATCCGCGGGTCGCGCAACACCCGCTCGACACCGGATGCCGGAATGAGCAGAGTGTGGAAGGCGCCGACAGGAAAGCCGGCGCGTTCGAAGAGGGTGTCGAGGTACAGAGCTGACTGCGGCACGTTCGAGGCGTGCTTGAG
>CAZCEE010000340.1:0-3068 GCA_964497165.1 uncultured Schumannella sp.
GCGCCATGCGTGCGACGTTACGGTTGTCTTCGCCCGCCTGGTTCGCGGCGCCGAGCACCACCTCGTCGAGGTGAGCGGGGTCGACCCCTGCACGCTTCACGGCCTCGGCGACGACGAGCGCCGCGAGGTCGTCGGGCCGCACCGATGCGAGGGAACCGCCGTAGCGCCCGACCGGAGTCCGCACGCCACCCACGAGATAGGCCTCTGCCACGTTGCGCTCGCCTCCGAATTACTTACTAACCGTTCGGTCAGTCTATCCGGACACCCGACGAGAACGCCACCGGTCGCCGCGCCGATCCACTTATGAGGCGAGAGGTGCCGCACCTGTAGCGCGGTGCTACACTGCGACATGCCCACCGTTCGACCGCGTCACACGATCACCGAGACGGATGAGATCGCACGAGCGCTCGATCGGGCGGCTCGAGTCTGGCCAGAACTCCGTGGTGACCGCGGAGCGCTCCTTCGCCGGATCCTGGAGCGCGGCACCGCCGACCTAGATCGCGAGGCCGACGCGTGGCTCGCCCGACGCCGGGCAGCGATCCGCGAGACGGCGGGCAGTCTCACGGGCGTTTACCGGCCGAACGAGGCACAGTTGCTGCGCGACGAATGGCCCGAGTGATCGTCTTCGACGCCGGAGTGCTGATCGCGCATCTTGCGCCCGCGGACCTGTTCCACCGCTCGGCGACCGGCTTTCTTGAAGAGTACGAAGAGTTCGACTTCGCCGCGAGCGTCGTCACTGTCGCCGAATGCCTCGTGCGCCCCGCTCAGCTCGGACGATCTTCCGAGGCGGTCGCCAAGCTCGACCGGCTCGAACTCATCCAGCTCGGGCTGAGCGCCGACGCCGGAAGCCGCATCGCCGACATCCGCGCCCATGCGCGCCTCAAGATGCCCGATGCGATCGTGCTCTACACGGCCGAAAGGGAGGGCGCTGAACTGGTGACGACCGATCGCGACCTCGCGCGTGCGGCCGAGCTCCGTGGGGTAGTCGCCCACGAACTACTGGCTGGCGCCTAAAGGGAGACCCCGACGAGCACGGGCTCGGGCTGCAGGTTCACCCCGAACTCTGCGAGTACGCGGGTCTGGATGTAGCCGGCCAACTGCACGACGTCGGCCGCAGTCGCCCCGCCACGGTTGACGATCGCGAGGGTGTGTTTACTCGACACCGCGGCGCGCGACCCCGGGATCGCGAAGCCCCGGGTGATCCCTGCCTTCTCGATGAGCCAGGCGGCGCTGAGCTTCACGAGGTACTCGCCGCGCACGATGTGCGGGATGTCGGCGCCGAGCGGCAGCACGCGGGCCGCCTCCTCGGGGGCGGTCGGCCAGCGCGGCGCGGCGGCGGGAAGCCCACGGGCGAACTGTTCGGTCACGACGGGGTTGGTGAAGAACGACCCCGCGCTCGCCGAGTCGGGGTCGGCGGGGTCCCACAGCATTCCCTTCGCGCCGCGCAGTTCGAGTACCGCGGCGCGCAACTCGGTGACCGGGACCCGGTCGCCGATGCGCACCCCGAGGACGTGCGCGAGCTGCGCGTAGGCGATCGGCTGGCTGAGCCCCGCCTCATCGGCGAGGGCGAGTTCGAGCGACACGACCAGGCCGAGGCGACCGCGTTTGAGGGCGCTGGTGCGGTAGCCGAGTCCGAGTTCCGGCGCGCCGACCCGCACCAGCTTGCCGGTGTCGAAGTCGAGGAAGTCGATCGCGACGAGACTCGACGCCAGCTCCTGACCGTAGGCACCGATGTTCTGCACCGGAGCCGCGCCGGCCAACCCCGGGATGCCGGAGAGGGCCTCGATGCCCGACCAGCCGTTGGTGACCGCATGAGCGACCACGTCATCCCACGGCTCGCCCGCCTCGACGGTCAGCCGCACCGGGCGGGATCCCGCGGCGCGAGTGGCATTGAGCCCCCGGGTCGCGATCCGAATGACGTCGCCGTCGAAACCCTCGTCAGCGATGACCACATTGGAGCCGCCCCCGAGCAGCAGCCAGTCTTCGGGCGAACCCCAGGTGGCAAGGGTTTCATCGATGAGTTCGGCACGGGTGACGGGTTGCACGAGCCGCGCCGCGGGTCCGCCGATCCCCAGCGTCGTCAGGCCCGCAAGGTCAGTCATCCGGCGGGTGGGATGACGCGCACCTGCGCCTTGCCGAGCACCGTCTGCTCGCCGTACGTCACGGTGAGGTCGATGCGCAGCGCCGCGTCCTCGACGGCGCCGACCTTCGCCACGACGGTGACGACGGCACCGGTCTCGGGGTCGACGACGACGGGACGGGTGAACTTCACCTGGTAGTCGAGCACCTTGCCGGGGTCGCCCAGCCAGTCGACGACCGGCTGCACGGCAAACCCCATGGTGAGCATCCCGTGGGCGAGCACGCCGGGCAGCCCGACCGTCTGGGCGACGTCGTCGCGGTAGTGGATGGGGTTGAAGTCGCCACTCGCGCCGGCGTAGCGCACCAGGGAGTCCCGGGTGAGCGGGAAGCTGGCTTCGGCGACGACCTCGCCGACCTCGAGGGCCATCAGTCGTCACCCCGCACGACGAGAGTGGATGTCGCGGTCACCACGTGCTGGCCGGTCGCGTCGGCGATCGCCGACTGTGCGGTCACCATGCTGTGGCCGCCGATCGACTTGACGCTGGTGATCGTCATGGTTGCGGTGAGTTCGTCGCCGGCGACGATCGGGCGGGTGAACGAGAACCGCTGGTCGCCGTGCACGACGCGGGTGAAGTCGACGCCGGCATCCGGGTCGTCGAGCAGTTGCCGCAGCGTCGCCTCGGTCACCACGATGGGAAACGTCGGCGGGGCGACGACATCCGCGTATCCGGCCGCGCGCGCGGCCTCCGGGTCGGAGTGGGTCGGGTGGCCGGCGAAGACGGCACGGGCGAACTCGCGCACCTTCTCCCGCCCGACAAGGTAGGGGGCGGTCGGCGGATAGACCCGACCCTCGACGCTTGCATTCACCGGCACGAGGTCGAGCCTACCGACCCATCCGGAGCCCTTAAATGATCGAGACCCCGGCGACTGATGTCTGCCGGAGCCTCGAAGACTTGGGTGCCGTTGTTACTGGCAGCTCTCGCACTGCA
>CAZCEE010000341.1:0-3061 GCA_964497165.1 uncultured Schumannella sp.
TGCGCACCGCCGCGCTCGCCGACCGGAAACGACGCGTCGCCGACGAGGTCTGGGACCGCGACGAGACGAGCCGCCGATGACCGCGACGACGGCACCCGCGACCCCGGACCTCGCGCACCGCGCCAGTCGCGGAACCCTGGTGACCGTCGGGGCCCAGTGGTCTCGCACTGCGTTGCAGCTCGTCTCGACGGTCGTACTCGCGCGACTCCTCACGCCCGCCGACTTCGGTCTGGTCGCGATGGTGATGGCGATCGTCGGCGTCGCCGATCTCATCCGCGAGTTCGGGTTGAGCGGTGCGATCGTACGGCTGCGCGAGATCGACGATGCGATGTGGGCCGCCATCCACCGCTTCTCGCTCGCCCTCGGCATCCTCGCGGGCGGACTCGCCGCGGCATCCGCTCCGCTCGTCGCCGCGCTGTACGGCGAGGAGCGGCTCATCGCTCTGACCCTCGCGCTCGCACCGCTCGTGCTCGTGAACAGTGTCGCCATGCCGCTGCAGGCGGCGCTGCAGCGCGACCTTCGCTTCGGCACGATCGCGCTCGTCGAGATCGTCGCTGCTGTCGTCGGCGTCGCTGCGGCGATCACGGCGGCGGCGTTCGGTGCTGGCGTCTGGTCGCTCGTGCTGCTTCCCGGGATCTCGGCGGTCGTGCGGCTCGTCGGCCTCCTCGTCATCCGCCGCCCGCCGCTCGCGCGCGCCCGACCGTGGCGCGAACTGCGCGCCGTCGTCGGAACCGGCGGCAGCATCTTCGGCGTCGAGTTGCTCAACTACGCCGCCCGCAACCTCGACAACGTGCTCATCGGGCGTGCCCTCGGCCCCGCCGTGCTCGGCGTCTACACGCGTGCCTACGCGCTGCTCATGCTGCCGATCAGCCAGCTCAACGGGCCGCTCGCCCGGGTCGGGCTGCCGGTGCTGTCGCGGCTGCGGGACGACGAGGATGCCTACCGCCGCTACGTGCGCGCGGCGATGCTGGTCATCGCTTACGCCGCCATCCCGACGTTCGCGCTGCTCGCAGCCCTCGCCGGGCCGCTCGTGCTCGTGCTACTCGGCGACGCCTGGACGGCCGCGGCACCGATCTTCGCCCTCCTCGCGATCGCCGGAGGCGCCCAGGCGCTCGGCAACGTGTCGGGCTGGCTATACGTGTCGCTCGGGCGGGCGCACCGCCAACTCGTGTACTTCGCCGCGACGAAGCCGCTCGTCATCGCCGCGTTCGTCGTCGGCTTGATGTGGAACGGGGTGCACGGTCTCGCCCTGCTCTACGGCCTCGTCTCGTGTGCGTTGCTCGTGCCGGGTTTCCTCCTCGCGATCCGCGGCACGTTTGTGACGGCGTCGGACGTGTTCCTCCCGGTGCTGCGGCCGGTGTTGCTCGCGCCGTTCGCGTTTGCGGCGGCGGCCGCGGTCTCGGCGCTGCTCGACGACAATCCGTTCCTGGCTCTCGGGGCGGGGGCTCTCGCGGGGGTCTCGGTGTTCGCCGCTGCCCTGCTCATTCCCGCTTATCGGCGCGACGCCGCACGGATCGCCCACGTGATTTCACGGGCGAGGAGGTCCAAATGAACCGCACCGCATTGCTCTTCGCCCTGCCCGCGACTCTCGTGTTGGCGGCGCTCGCGGGGTGCGCCTCGCAGCCCGAGCCCCGCGACGACGATGCCGGCGTCACCCGGTATGCCGCGGCCGACGGAAGCGGGTCGGCCTGCTCGGCCGATGAGCCGTGCGCGGTCGCCGACGCGATCGCCCGGGCTGACGGCGGCACCGTGCTGCTCGCCGCTGGCGACTACGGTGACCTCGAGCTCGGGGGCGGCAGCTCCCAAGCGGTGGTGCGCACGGATCAGGTCTCGATCGAACCGCTCGACGGAGCCGAGGTCGTCGTCGGCAAGCTCACGCTGGAACTCCCGGCGACCACGTGGCGCGGGGTGACGTTCACGGGCGGGATCTACCTCGACACAACGGCGACGGGCACCGTGCTCGACGGCATCCACGTCGACGGGTCGGGCGTGTTCGTGCACGCCGCCGACGTGACCATCCGCGACTCTGTCATCGAGAACGGCACATCGATCGACGGCATCCAGATCGGTGGGGCGCGGAACGTGACGATCGAGAACTCCACGATCCGCGGCTTCGGGCAGGGGCCGGGCAGCGACGTGCACTCCGACTGCGTTCAGATCTTCGACAGTTCGGAGGTGGTGCTGCGCGGCAACTACCTGGGCAACTGCGACAACGCGGCGTTGATCTTCTCGCCGGGTGGCGGCGAAGGCATCAGTGACGTGCTCGTCGAGGCCAACCGCATCCAAGGGTGCGTCGCCGAGACGGAGCGCTGCAGCGGCGGCACCGCCTTTGACCTGCGCGACGTCACCGCCATCACGGATGTCGTCGTACGCAACAACACGATGCTCGACGGGTCGGTCATGGTCGACCCGCTCGACGGGCTCGTGTTCGACCGCAACATCATCGACTACGTCTCGAACTGTGCGATGCCGATGACCAACACGATCGTCGCGTCCTGGAACACCGGGAACTGCGACCGTCCCGATGCGCTCGGCCGGGACGGAAACCGTCAGGGGGAGGTGCGAGTCCGGGATCGACAGAGTGGCGACCTCGGGCTGGTGGATCCCCAGGACGCGGCGATCGACCCCTCGGGGGCCGGGGCACCCGCCTCGGCCGGTTTCGATGGGGAATCGCTGCCCGCCGATGAGGCGGGAGCCGGCGGGTGACGCGCCGCGACGGGCAGCTCGAACTCGTGGATGTCGCGGGCGTCGACGTTGCGGCGTGGAACCCGGTGCGCGGCACGGGACGCTGGGGTCGTCCGGTGCTCGTCGCTCGCCCGGTCGGCAACTTCGGCGACCTTCTCGGGCCGCTGATCGTGCGCGAACTGATCGCGCAGCTCGGGCTCGTCGCCTCGCGGACCGCAGCGATCCAGCGTCGACGGCTCCTCGCGGTCGGGTCGGTGCTGCACTTCGGCCGCCCGGGGGATGTCGTCTGGGGCGCGGGCCGGAACGCGAAGGCTGGCCCGACGCGGCTGTTCGAGGCATGCGATCGCGAATTGGGGCCGGTGAGCGCGTTGGTAAA
>CAZCEE010000342.1:0-3043 GCA_964497165.1 uncultured Schumannella sp.
CACCATGCCGCCGTCGTCGGGGGTCGAGAGTGCGGTGTTGCCGAGCACGTACCTGTCGTACTGGTTGGTGATCCAGGCCTTGTCGGAGAGGTTGGCGCTGCCGAGCAGCCGCAGCACCTGGGCGCGCAGGTCATCCCCCGACGACGGGCGGGCGAGAGCGGATGCCGTGTCGGCGTTGAGCGCGTCGATCCAGGTGGGGCGCACGATCGGCCGCTCGTAGACGGGCCCGTCGACGGCGACGGTGGCGGGGTCGACATCCACGATCGTCTCGCCGCGCCAGGTGATGGTGAGCCGACCGGAGTCGTTGACCTCGCCCAGCACGCTGGTTTCGACATCCCACTTCGCGGTAACCGCGAGGAACCCTTCCAGCTTCGACGGATGCACGATCGCCATCATGCGCTCCTGGCTCTCGCTCATCAGGATCTCTTCGGGGGTGAGCGTCGAGTCGCGCAGGAGGACGGCATCCAGCTCGATCGCCATGCCGCCGTCGCCGTTGGAGGCGAGCTCCGACGTCGCGCACGAAATGCCCGCGGCGCCGAGGTCTTGGATGCCTTCGACCAGGTCGCCCGCGAACAGTTCGAGGCAGCACTCGATGAGCACCTTCTCGGCGAACGGGTCGCCGACCTGCACGGCGGGACGCTTCGTCGGGCCGCCCTCGGCGAAGGTGTCGGAGGCGAGGATGGATGCCCCACCGATGCCGTCGCCGCCGGTGCGGGCGCCGAACAGCACCACCTTGTTGCCGGCGCCGCGCGCGTTGGCGAGGTGCAGGTCTTCGTGGCGCAGCACCCCGACCGCGAGGGCGTTGACGAGCGGGTTCGCCTGATACACCGGGTCGAACCAGGTCTCGCCGCCGATGTTGGGGAGGCCGAGGCAGTTGGCGTAGAACGAGATGCCGCTCACTACCCCGGGCACGACACGGGCGGTGTCGTGGTGATCGATCGCGCCGAAGCGCAGGGCATCCATGACGGCGACGGGACGCGCGCCCATCGAGATGATGTCGCGCACGATGCCGCCGACACCGGTCGCCGCACCCTGGAACGGCTCGATGTACGACGGGTGGTTGTGCGACTCGATTTTGAAGGTGACCGCCCAGCCCTCACCGATGTCGACGACGCCGGCGTTCTCGCCCATGCCGACCATGAGGTTCTTCGTCATCTCAGGTGACACCTTCGCGCCGAACTGGCGCAGGTGCACCTTCGACGACTTATAGGAGCAGTGCTCGCTCCACATCACCGAATACATCGCCAGCTCGCCCGACGTGGGCCGACGGCCGAGGATGTCGCGGATGCGCTGATACTCGTCGGCCTTCAGGCCGAGGGCCGCGTAGGGCTGCTCTCGCTCGGGAGTGGTGGTGGCGTTCTCAACCGAGTCGATCATCACGGTCGAGTTTAGCGGCGGCGCGACGGGCCGAGCGCTCGGTCGACGGCGGCGCGCAGTGCCTCCCCGTCGGGGTGTTCTCCGCGCATGACGGTGAGCATCGCGTGCCCTTCGATCAGGGCGACGAGGTCGGCGGCGGTGTTGCCTGAGTCGGGGTGACCTTCGCGCTCAAGGGCGCCGGCGAGCACGGTGGTCGCGCCGGCGTGGGCGGAGCGCAGCGCGTCGCGCGCCCGCGGGGCGACAGCGGTGAGGAAGGCGTAGTACGCACTCGGCGACGCGAACGGGGCGATCGCGTCAAGGCCGGCCAGGTAGTCACTGACGAGCCCATGGGCGAGATCCCGGGCACTCGTCGTGGGGTCGGGCTCCGCCTGGATGGTCGCGGTGAAGAACCGGTGGATGACGGCGTCGAGCACCTCCTCCTTGCTCGCGAAGTGGTGGTAGAACGCGCCCTTCGAGTAGGGCACTTCGGCGAGGATCCGCGCGACGCTGGTGCCGTCGTAGCCGCGTTCGACGAACAGCCGGAACGCGGCGTCGAGGATGACCTCGCGGGCGTCGGCGGTCACGGGGTCTCGCCGGAAGGAGTCGTCGGTCGGAACATCCCCCACACGCTAACGCCCCCGAGCTGGTGGATGCCGCGCTCCTGGAACCCCCAGCGGCGGTAGCGCTCCACATTCCCGTTGTTCTCGGTCTCCAGCCGCACCCCCGCGGAGGTAGCGGCCCGGGCGATGGTCGCCTCGACGAGCAACTTTCCGATGCCGGCGCCGCGCATTTCGGCGGCGACCCCGACGACCAGCAGCACGTGGTGCGGCTCGTTCGGCGCGATTCGTCGGCCCGCAAGGTCGGCGTCGTTGAGCAACCGCATCCCGGCGGCACCGACGCTGGCCAAGAGCGGCAGGAAGCGCACGCCGTTGACCAGGCGGCGAACGGTCGCGCGTGCGGCGGACCGCGGCGGGTCCTCGATGAGCGCGGCTCCCACGATCCGCCCGTCGAGTTCGGCGACGAGCACGGCTCCGTGTGCACGGGCCGACCGCGCTGTGATGCCGAAGATCGCGCGGCGGGCGGCGGCGGCATCCGCTCTGCCCGTAACGACCGCGACGACGAGCGGATCGTGCTCGAAGGCGTCGCCGAGCAGCGCCGCGATCCGCGTGAGTTCGGTGCTGCGTGCCGGGCGTACCACGGGTGCCGCGGTCATGTGGAGCGCTCGTGGTCGACGGCGAAGGCGTACAGAACCTTGAAGGCGAAGAGGATGCCGACCACGACGAGTGCTCGCGCATCGGTCAGCAGCACGGCCGCGGTGGCGATGGCGACGAAGAGCGTTCCGACGATCACGCGTTGCTCGGGGTGCGTGCGCACCAGGTTGACGGCCACGGCACCGACGATCGTCGCGGCCCAGACGATGAGGGCCGGCACGAGCGGCAGGTCGAGCATCAGCGCGACGGCGGGGAGGTGCAGGTGCACGGCGATGAACACCCAGCGTGCTGTGGGGCGAGCGGCGTAGTGGTCGTTCGTGCCGGCCGTCAGGTTGGCGACGGCTCCGGCGGCGATGTCGGCGATGAGCAGCGCGGCGACCACGATCCGCCACGGCGTCACGGCCGTCAACAGCTGCGGCTCGGCGACCGCGAGAGCGGCGGGCACGCCGAGCGCCACGGCGGCGATCAGGGCGATC
>CAZCEE010000343.1:0-3040 GCA_964497165.1 uncultured Schumannella sp.
GTGTCGTGCAGCAGCCGGGCCCCCTGACGGCGTTGGGCTTCGAGTTCGCTCGCCTGGCGTTCGGCGCGATGGGCGCGACCGATGCTCGCGATGCGTTTGGCCACCTGAGGCACGCCCGCACTGATCCATACCGCGATGAGGGTCGCGAGGCCCCAGCCGACGAGCACCGTGCCACCGCTGCGAAGCGCCTGCGCCGGCGTCTCGATCTCGGCGAAGACGACAATGCCCACTCCGGTCAGCGCCCCGGCCACGAGCAGCGCAATCCGCGGGATGCTGGTGGTGAGCACGAGCGCGAGCGCGGCGAGCCCGGCGGCAGTGACATGGATGACCGCGAGCGACGCCGACGGCGTCGGCGGGCCGGCGAGGAGGGCGACCGCGACGACGATCCCGGTGCCCGTGACGAGAGCCAGGACGGGCCACCAGATCGAGCGGCTCAGGCCCACCCCCACGAGGGCGGCGGCCAGGATGAGGTACAGCGGGATGCCGATCACGAGGGCCGAGAATGGCACGGCTCCGGGGAGCACGAAGCACAGCCCGGAGACCGCGGTGAAACTCAGGCCGTACACGCGGGCGCTGCGCTGGAGGAGCCGATCTCGCTCCCGACTGATGAGGTCCATGCTGTGGGCAATCGTGACACACCGTGCAACGCGAATGGGGGGTGCCACGCGGATGCCCGGGGTACCATCCTGGGACAGTTACATCGCACTGCTGGGGTGCACGAGGGGTAATAGCCACGAACACCTGGGGGTGATCGAGAGCCGCGATCTCAACGGATCGCGGCTCTCGCCGGCTCTGCAGTCGCGGGCTTACCCGGCAGGGAGTCCGCAGTACGCCGCGAAGAACGCGTAGAAGTCGGCGCGCTGCTCCTCCGTCACCGGCATCATCCACCGCGTCCCGGTCGCCGTCGCCGTCGTGACGTAGAGCGGAATGATCGTGCCGACCTTGTCTTCCATGAGCGCGTGCGGATCGCAGCGGTTCGGCACGAACGCGATCCGCACTTCGAACGGTCCGTCGGCGTCGATCGTGATCCCGAGCGCGACCAGGTCGCTCGCCTGGCCATCGATCGACGGTTGCAGGAGTGTCGTGCCGCTCACCGAGTCGAGCGTCACCGTGCCGGCCGCGCCGGTCGGGTCGACGCCGATGACGAGGATGGCGGGCGCCACCCCGTCGGGCAGGATCACCTCACGCGGCGTGAGGGTCGCGATCTCGGCGATCTCTTCGGCCAGGCAGGCCTCTCGGTGGAGCCGGGGGAGCAGGTCGTAGGGGTCGGTGACCTCGAGTTCGCTGACTCCCGTCACGCCGCCCGCGATGAACTCGATCGTCGCGACCGGCCGGGTGTCGGCGTCGCAGTTCACCTCGGGCAGCGGGGCCCGGAGGTCGAGAGCGAGACCCGCGGGAACGGTCGCGGAGTCGTTCGGCCAGACGGTGTCGGCGACGAAGTCGGGGGAGGCTAGCCGTGCCCCGACGACCTCGAGTGGTTCGTCGGTTCCGTTGCGCACCTGGATGGCGAGTCGACCCAACGCGATGTCGGTGCGCGGCTGGTAGACCATCACCGTCACCTGGTCGGAGAGCGCCGGGGCCGCGGGGGCACACCCGACAAGCAGGCCGCAGAAGATCAGGCCGGCGGCGACAACCGCGGCGACCACTCCCCGGCGCGTCACTCGGCCAGCAACCTGTGGATTTCGGCGCCGACAAGCGCGTCTTCGATGAGGAATGCGTCGTGGCCGAACTGCGAGGTGATGACGACGGGCGCGTCGCCGTCGATGTTGTCGGGGAGGTGCCGCGCGATGACCTCTTGCCCGGCGACGGGGAAGAGCCGGTCGGAGTCGATGCCGAGCACGAGCGCTTTCGCCGTGACGCTCGCGAGTGCCGCCGCCACGCCGCCACGATCGCGTCCGACATCGTGCGAGTCCATGGCATCCGTCAGTACGAGGTAGCTGTTGGCGTCGAAGCGACGGGTGAACTTGTTGCCGTGGAAGTCGAGGTAGCTGCCCACCGCGAACCGACCGCCGCCGCCGAGCGGGCTGATTCCGCTCTGCCACGAGCGCTCGAACCGGTCGTTGAGCTCGGTCGGAGAGCGGTAGTTGAGCAACGCCATCCGCCTGGCCAACGCGAGGCCGCGGTGGGGTCCTTCACCTTCGGCGGCGTCGTAGTATTCGCCGCCGCGGAACGCGGGATCCATGCGGATCGCTTCGGCCTGCACCGAGTTGAGGGCGATCTCGTCGGCGCTCGACACCGGGGGAGCGGCGAGCACGGCGATCCGTTCGACCCGGTCGGGATGCCCGATCCCCCACTCGAGCACTTGCATGCCGCCCATCGAACCGCCGACGACGAGCGCCCAGCTGTCGATGCCGAGCAGATCGGTGAACGCTGACTGCGCGGCGACCTGGTCGCGGATCGTCAGATACGGAAACCGCGGGCCCCACTCGGCGCCGTCGGGGGCGAGCGACGCCGGCCCGGTCGTGCCCTGGCAGCCGCCGAGCATGTTGGGTGCGACGACGAAGTATCTGTCGGTGTCGAGTACCTTGCCGGGGCCGACGAGCCCCGACCACCAGCCGGCGGTGGAGTGGCCCGGGCCGGCCGGGCCGACGAGGTGGCTGTCGCCGGTGAGGGCGTGCAACACGAGGATCGCGTTCGACCCGTCCGACGAGAGGTCACCCCAGGTCTCGTAGGCGATGGTCACGTTCGGGATGCCGCCGCCGCGTTCGAGCGCGAGGTCGCCGATGCCGACGAAGCGCCGGCTACCCGGATCATCGCCTTCTCGCCACGCGCCGGTCGCCGGCGGCTTGCCCGCGACCCGGCGTCGCTGGGACTCCGTCACGAACGCCGACGGCGCGGCGTCCTCAGGAGTCTGCCAGTCCATCGCCGCTCATTCTCCCGCAGTCGCTGCCATTGTTACGCGCGTGCCCACCCAAAGCCCGCCGCGGCTGGAGCCGTGGTGTCGCGGCGGGGGTTGTTTCTCCCGCCCCGAAGCGGCGGCTCCAGCCGCGGCGGACGAGGGGAGGGGCAGGCGTTGGCGTTCGCGGCGCTCCTGCACGGC
>CAZCEE010000344.1:0-3031 GCA_964497165.1 uncultured Schumannella sp.
CGCACCCGGGGCGCACGCTGGTGCTCACCCTCGATCGCGCGTCGGCGTTCTCGGCGTACGGGCTGGAGGAGACTGTCGCCTCGATCGTGGCCGGGGCCTCGACACAAGTGACCGGGCTCTCGGGCGTCCTCGCCGGTGCCGCCGAGAGCGCGAGCGTCGTCGACGGCCCGACCGCCGAACACGTTGCGGCGACCCCCGGGTTCGCGGCGGCCGTTCGCGCGGAGGAGGCCTTCGCAACGATCCTCGACGACCCGCTGGCGCTCACGGCCGAGCGTCGCCTGCAGCTGCTGGCGCTGCTCGCTGTGCACGGCACCGGGGCCGACGACTGGGGGACCCGCGCGGCCGCGTTCCTCGAGCGGTCCACCGTGATTCTCGGCGCGGTCACGATCGTCGACACCGGCAACATCCTCGTCACGAGCACCCAAACGGCGATCTACCCCCGCATCTCAAACGCACTTGACTTCGCCGTCACCGTGCGAGTCGCGGCAACTCCATCGCGACCGCTCCTGCGGATCGATAGTCCGACCGAGGTCACCGTCGAGCCGGGTTCATCGAAGACGGTCCGCCTCGAAGCCCAAGCGATCACCAACGGTCAGATCGTCGTCGAGGTCAGCCTCTCCAGCCCGTCGACGGGCGTGGCGATCGGATCTCCGCGCCGCTTCGACGCCGACCTCCAGGCGCAATGGGAAACGGTGGGGATCATCCTGGGCGCGATCGCTGCCGTCGTTTTCGCGGCGGGCATCGCGCGGAACGTGCTCGTTCGTCGCAAGAATGCAGCCCTCGAGCGCGACCGGGAAGCGCAGGAGGCCGCGTGAGCGGCACCGTGCAGCGGGCGAGCGCGGCACTCGCCTCGGGCACGATCGTTTCGCGCCTGCTCGGATTCGCGAACGTCTCGGTTCTCGCGTGGGTGATCGGCGTTCAAGGCTCCGGCCCGAACGCGTTCGCCCTCGCTAACCAATTGCCGACCTACGTCTACGCGATCGTCGCCGGGGGCTTGCTCTCGGCAGTGCTGGTTCCGCACATCGTGAAAGCCGCGACGCAGGCCGATGGCGGCCAGGCTTTCGTCAACCGGCTGGTGAGCCTCGGAGTCGTGGCGTTCGTGGCGACGACCGCCCTGGCGACCCTGGCCGCTCCGTTCATCGTGCAGCTCTACGCTCTCAGCGGTTCCGACGACGCCCTCGCCGGCGGCGGTCTCGAGCTCGCGATCGCTCTCGCCTACTGGTGTCTGCCGCAGATCCTGTTCTACGCCGTGTACGCCCTCGTCGGCGAGGTGCTCAATGCCCGCGGCGTCTTCGGACCGTCGGCGTGGGCACCGGCGCTCAACAACGTCGTCATGATCGCCGTTCTCGTGCTCTTCGGGGTGCTCTTCGGCGTCGACCCGGCGCACCGCGACCCCGCGACCTGGGATGCCGCGAAGATCGCCCTCCTCGCCGGCGGCGCGACGCTCGGGGTCGCCCTGCAGGCGGTGCTGCTGCTGTTCTTCCGGCGCCGCACCGGGCTGCGGTTCCGGCCGGACTTCCGCTGGCGGGGTGTCGGGCTCGGCGCCCCCGCGCGCGCGGCCGGTTGGGTCTTCGGCATGGTGCTGGTCATCCAGCTCACGAACTTCGTGCAGACGAACGTCGCGGCGACCGCGGATGCCTCCGACGCGTCGCTCGCGGTGCTGCGCGTCACCTGGCTCATCTTCATGCTCTCGCACTCGATCATCGCGATCTCGATTGCGACGCCGTACTTCACCCGCATGAGCACGGCGTCGCGCGACGGCGACACCCCGGCCCTGCGCGCCGACCTCTCGGCCTCGTTGCGCACGATCGGGATGCTGGTGACAGCTGCCGGGGCCGCCCTGGTCGCCGCCGCAGTGCCGTTCTCGCGGTTCTTCGCGCAGAACCCCGCTGAAGCCCGGGTGATCGGGATCGTGCTGATCGCATTCCTGGTCGGACTCGTGCCTTTCAGCACTCTGTACGTCGTGCAGCGCGCCTTCTACGCAGTCGGCGACACCCGGACGCCGTTCCTGCTGCAGCTCGTGCAGGCGGGGATCTTCATCGCCGGGGCGCTGGCGCTGCTCGCGGCGCCGTCCGCCTGGATCGCTGCGGGTCTCGGCCTCGCCACCTCGCTCTCGGTCATCGTCCAGGCGATCGTCGCGGCCGTCATCCTGCGTCGCCGGCTCGGGGGCGGCGGTCGCGGAATCGTGCAGCGGTTCGGGGTGTTCGCGCTCACCGCGATCCCTGCAGCAGCAGTCGGCGTCGGCATCCTCGCCCTGCTCGGTGGGTTCACGGTCAACGGGTTCGCGACTGGGGGTCGGGTCGAAGGGATCGTCACGACAGCGATCATCGGGGTCGGCGTCATCCTGGTGTTCTTCGGTGTGCTCGCCGCGACACGCGCCCCAGAGCTGCGAGGCCTGCGGTCTTTCGCCAAGCGAAACTGAGAGCCCGCAGGTTCCGAAATTTCGGATACCTAGGATGTGTTGCATCAGGTGGACGAGGAGCATGGGCTCCAGAAGGCAGGATTCGCAATGCGTCAGATCGTGATCATCGGCTCGGGTCCGGCGGGCTACACCGCCGCGATCTATGCCGCGCGCTCGAACCTCAAGCCCCTCGTGATCGCGTCGAGCGTCGAGTTCGGCGGCGAGCTGATGAAGACCACCGACGTCGAGAACTTCCCCGGCTTCCCCGAAGGCATCATGGGGCCCGACCTGATGATGAAGATGCAGGCACAGGCCGAACGCTTCGGCGCCGAGATCGTCTACGACGACGTGACGAAGCTCGAGCTGGCCGGCGAGGTCAAGAAGATCCACCTCGGTGACGGCACCGTCGAAGAGGCGCTGACCGTCATCTACGCGACCGGCTCGGAGTACCGCAAGCTCGGCCTGCCGGACGAGACGCGCCTGTCGGGCTACGGCGTCTCGTGGTGCGCCACCTGCGACGGCGCCTTCTTCAAGAAGAAGGAGGTCGCGGTCATCGGCGGCGGTGACTCGGCGCTCGAAGAAGCGACCTTCCTCACGCGCTTCGCCGACAAGGTCTTCCTCGTGCACCGT
>CAZCEE010000345.1:0-3002 GCA_964497165.1 uncultured Schumannella sp.
TGGCGACGCTCGTCGACGGGCGTCGCCAGCGCCGCCGGGCCGCGCGGTCGGGCGAGAAGAACCGTTCGCCGAGCTGTGCCGTCGGGCCCGCCCCGGGCCCGAAATAGTCGCTCGCGCGCACCTCGACGGCGCGAATGGTGCCTCCCTCCGAGGCTTCCCGCATCGCGGCCCAGCCCGCCTTGCGCACGAGGCCTTTGCGCTCGGCCGTCGTCTCGGGGGAGTGTTCCGTCATCGGGGTGGTCACGGACCCGTACGGATAGAGGTTGCCCATCGCGACCAGCGCCGCGCCGCTGCGCCGGGCCGCCTCGATCACTGCCGCGAATATCGGCGGCCACGCCTGTGGCCAGTCCTGGTACGGCGGGTTGGTGCACAGGAAGATCGTGGCCGCCCCTTCTGCGGCGGCACTCAGGGCGTCGGGATCTGAAGCATCGAGCTTCACTGCCTGTGCCCCATCGACGGCGGTGCCGGAACGGGTTCCCACCCGCACTTCGTCGCCACTGCCGATGAGACGCAAGGCGAGCGGGCGGCCGATTTCGCCGGCACCGAGGACGAGGTGAGTGCTCATCCCGGCATCCTGTCCCCTTGGTGTGTCCAGGTGCTGTGAGGCGAGCCGCGGGTGCACTACGGGATCACGCCTCGGCTAAGCTCGACCGATGCACCCGGCGCTAGTGGGTGCCGACACGGCGAACTGAATAGCGGAGGCCTCGCGATGGACATCGACCTCACCGTGCTCCGGATGATGGAGCGCGAGCGCGAGATCCCGTTCGAGGAGCTCGTGACGATCATCGAGCAGGCGATCCTCACCGCGTACCTCAAGCACACCGATCGCACCCCCGAGTCCGGTGCGCGCGCCGAACTCGACCGCAAGACCGGTCACGTGATCGTCTTCGTGCCCGAGCTCGACGACGAGGGCGAGGTTGTCGGCGAAGCGGTCGACAGCCCCGACGATTTCGGGCGCATCGCCGCGTTCGCCGCCAAGCAGGTCATCAACCAGCGGCTACGCGACATCGGCGACGACAAGGTGCTCGGGGAGTTCCGCGGGCGCGAGGGCGACATCGTCGCGGGTGTCATCCAGCAGGGCCCGAACCCGCGGATGATCCACGTCGACTTAGGGACCGTCGAGGCGATCCTGCCTCCCGAAGAGCAGGTTCCCGGCGAGGACTACGCCCACGGTTCGCGGATCCGGGTCTACGTGACCAGCGTCAGCAAGGGGCTCAAGGGCCCGTCGATCACGGTGAGCCGCACGCATCCGGGGCTCGTGCGCAAACTGTTCGCACTCGAAGTGCCCGAGATCGCCTCCGGGGTCGTCGAGATCGCAAGCCTCGCCCGCGAAGCCGGCCACCGCACGAAGATCGCGGTGCGCGCGACCGAACCGGGTGTCAACGCGAAGGGTGCCTGCATCGGTGAGCTGGGCTCCCGCGTGCGGTCCGTCACTGCGGAACTCAACAACGAGAAGATCGACATCGTCGACTGGTCCGACGACCTCGCGACCTTCGTCGCCAACGCACTCAGCCCCGCGAAGGTGTCGAGCGCGTTCATCGTCGATGAGACCCTGAAGGCCGTGCGCGCACTCGTGCCCGACTACCAGCTCTCGCTCGCGATCGGCAAGGAAGGGCAGAACGCCCGCCTCGCCGCGAAGCTCACCGGGGCCCGCATCGACATCCAGCCCGACTCCGTCATGGAGTCCTGACCGCCGCCTCCCGATCAGTGCAACAGATCCTCCGACGCCGCCATGAACATCGTGGTGATGGTGAAATCGTTGCCGATGAACGAGAAGACGTGGCCGTCGTAGGAACGTGCGACGATCGCGCCGACCGGGAAGTAGCTGCCGTACGGCCCGGCGCGGTAGCCGTCGAGCGTGCTCTCGGGCAGCGCGAGATCCCACGGGTTGGGGTCGACCGGCGTGAACATGAAGTCCATCGCGTCGACGGCCTCGTCGGGCGTCATGTTCTGGGTCAGGCCGCTGTTCGCGGCGAGCACGAAGATCGGGTCGCTGAATGTGCCGCCCTCGGACAGCACCGCGGTGTTCTGGGAGAACAGCACGTCGCCCAGGTAGCTGTCCATCTCGCTTGCGAACGTGCCCTGGCCGACGTCGCTGCCTGCTGTGGCGGTCGGCGTCGGGCCGGCGGTGACGCTCGCCGACGGGGTCGGGCTGGGGGAGGCGCTCGTCGCAGCGGGGTCGGCATTCTTCGCGCCGCTTGAGAAGAGCAGGATGCCGAGCACGACGAGCACGATCACGAGCAGGACCGTCAACAGCACCCACGCCCACACGGGCAGCGGCCCGAGCCAGCGACGTCGCCGGTCATCGGTCGCGGCGTCAGTTTGTGGATCGCTCGGGGTCTGGCTCATGGTGCGAAACGTACCCGAAGATCAGGGCGTAGCTGGGTGCCGCGCGGGATCTCATAAGCGGGTCGTAGCGCGCCGCGAAGCCTCGCGGGGCGGCCGTCACGGCATGATAGGGGTAGCATGGAAGCCGTTCGAACCTGCCTGGGTTGCCGGCAGCGTGCTCCCCGATCCTCTCTTCTGCGGATCGTCGCGCGTGACGGACGAGCAGCGGTGGATACTGCGGCTCGACTTCCGGGTAGGGGGGCGTGGGTGCATCCAGACCCTGGATGCGTCGACGCCGCGGTTCGGCGCAAAGCTTTCGGGCGTGCGCTACGCACCGCGATCACCGACATGTCAGACCTTCAGAAATGGACTGATCGGCACATGGACAACTAATGAGCGACTCGAAATGAGTTTCCTCACCCTTTGACGTCCGACCCTGCCTGGGGCCGGACCCCAGACAGGAGAATTGTGGCCAACCCACGAGTTCACGAAGTCGCCGCCGAACTCGGCATCGACTCGAAGATCGCGCTCGACAAGCTCAAAGACATGGGCGAGTTCGTCAAGAGCGCATCGAGCAGCATTGCGCCGCCGGTCGCCCGGCGCCTGAAGTCGGCCCTCGAAGCCGACGGACACAAGGCCCCGGCCACGTCGGCGCCGGCCCCAGCTGCAAAGGC
>CAZCEE010000346.1:0-2998 GCA_964497165.1 uncultured Schumannella sp.
CGTGTACGTCGGGCTCGGCGTCGGCTCACTGTCGATGACCGCGCGCGCCCTCTCCGCCGTGGCCGAGGTGGTCGCCTCGGTCAGCCGCGCCGACTGCGTGCGCATCGCGGCGGCGGCGCTCGCCGCATCGACCGCCGCGGAAGCACGGGCCGTGACGGCATCCGCACTCAGGGCCACGTCGCTAGGCTGACCCCAGTCGTCCCGAGGGGGTCTCACATGTCTCAGCGCCGCATCCTGTCGCTCGCCGCAGTGCTCACCGCGAGTGCGCTGCTGCTCTCCGGCTGTTTCGGGTTTCCGTTCCCGAGCAGCGGCGGCGGAAGCCAGACCGTCGACACGTCGACCGACGAGTCGGTCGACGCCGACCTCGAGGCGTTCTACAAGCAGGAGCTCACCTGGTACGACCTGGGCAACCGCGTCGACGAGACGATGGTGACCGTGCCGCTCGACTGGGACGACCCGACCGGCGAGACGATCGAACTCGCCGTCGCTCGCCACAACGCGACCGGCGACTCGATGGGCTCGATGCTCATGAACCCGGGTGGACCGGGTGGGTCGGGATACGACTTCGTCGCCTACTCGGCGGCCTACATCGTCACCGGTGATGTGCTCGCCAACTACGACATCATCGGATTCGACCCGCGCGGGGTCGGGCTTTCGACCGGGATCGAGTGTTACACCGACCCCGAGCAGCAGGACGAGCTGCTCTACGGCACGTTCGACGCCGACTACGGTACGCAGGCCTGGATCGACGAACTCACGGTGCGCGAGACCGACTGGATCGACGCGTGTGTCGAGAACACCGGTGACCTGCTCGGCAACCTCGACGCGGCGAGCGTCGCACGCGACATGGATGTCATCCGCGCCGTGCTCGGCGACGAGAAGCTGACCTACCTCGGCTACTCCTACGGCACCTACCTCGGCGCGGTCTACGCCGAACTATTCCCCGACAAGGTCGGCCGCATGGTGCTCGACGGTGCCGTCGACCCGCTGGTCGGCGACCTCGACGCGCTCGCCACCCAGATGGCCGGATTCGAGAGCGCCTACCGCGCGTTCCTCGAATACTGCTTCAGCGACAGCGACTGCCCGTTCAGCGGCAGTGTCGATGCGGCGATGCAGCAGACCGAGAATCTCATCCTGGATGCCGGCGACGACGGCCTCACCTCGAGCGACGGCCGGGTGCTCGACACCGCGACGATCGGCACCGGCCTCATCCAGAACCTCTACAGCCAGTCGCTCTGGTCGCGGCTCGTGCAGATGCTCGCCGACCTCGACGCCGGAGAGGCTGAGCTCACCTTCCAGAGCGCCGACGACTACAACGGCCGCAGCCCCGGCCCGTTCTACGACGGCAACGGCTACGACATCTACACCGCCGTCACCTGCAACGAGGGAACCCTCGGCACCGACGGCGTGACCCCGCTCGAAGGCCTAGCCGTCATCGACCAGCGGGCGCCGTTCCTCGGCTTCGCGACGGCGCTCGACGACTACGTGGCCCTCGACGTGACCTGCTCGAACTGGCCGTACCCGGCCGCCGAGATGCCGACGTCGTACGCGGCCGAGGGGGCACCGCCGATCCTCGTCGTCGGCACGACGAACGACCCGGCGACTCCGTACTCGCAGGCGGTCTCGCTCTCGAAGCAGCTCTCGAGCGGCGTGCTCATCACCTACGAGGGTGAAGGGCACACCATCTACGCGGGCGGCGTCGCGTGCGTCGACGACACCGTGGATGCCTACTTCCTCCGTGGCGAGGTGCCGAGCGCCGACCCGATGTGCTGAGCACCTTTCCGTTTTCAGGAAATGGTGGGGCGGAAGTTGCTCACGTCACCTCGTGGGGGCCCGAAACCCGACATCCGTCACTCCGGCCACTCCGATTCCTGAAAACGGAAAGCGGACGGGCGCGGGATAGGGTCGGGCCGTGACCCGGCGACTGACGATCCTCTTCGCGGGGCTCGAGTCGCTGCTCGTGCTCGCGATCGGGGTGGCTATTCCGCTCGTTCCTCTCACGATCGTGTGGGCCGCACACTTCGGTTTCGCTCCCGACTGGACGGTGTTCTGGCGGGCGGCGGTCGACGTCTGGCTGCTCGGGCACGGGGTCGACGTGATCTTCACGCTCGACCCGCTGCTCGCGACGGCCCTCGGGTTGCCCGCCGCCGGCGACCCGGTGAAGGTCACGATCGCGCTGCTCGGATTCGCCCTCCTCACCGTGCTGCTCGGGGCCCGCGCCGGCGGGCGGATCGCCGAGACCGGGCACCGGATGCTCGGCGCCCTGACGGCGATCGCCTTGTTCGCCGCCGCGTCGCTCGGGGTCACCGCGACCGCCCTCCACGCGGCGGCCCGGCCCTCGCTCGTGCAGGGGTTGATCCTGCCGGCAGCGGTCTTCGGCGTGGGAGTGGTCATCGGGGTTCTCCGCGCGCGCCGCACGGGCGATCGCGACGGATTGGGGGAGTGGCTCGACGACCGCTCGCCCGAGCTGCGCGCCGCCGCCGGTGCAGCCCTTCGTGCCGGAGCCGGAGCCGTCGCGCTCACCGTCGCGGTCGCCGCTGTGCTCGTCGCGCTGCTCTTCGTGCTGCGGTTCTCGGACATGATCGGGCTCTACGAAGCCCTGCACACCGAGGTGGTGGGTGGCGTCGCCCTCACCGCCGGGCAACTCGCCGTGCTGCCCAACCTGGTGCTGTGGGCGGTGGCCTGGCTGGTCGGACCGGGCTTCGCGATCGGCGCCGGGTCGCACGTCTCACCGGTCGGCACGGCGCTCGGGCCGATTCCGGCGCTCCCCGTGTTCGGCGCACTGCCGACGGGTGACTCGGTGTTCGGATTCGCCGGAGTGCTGGTGCCGGTCGTCGCCGGGTTCCTCGCCGGTGTCGCGGTGCGTCCCGCGTTGACCCGAGCGCTGGGCTATCTCGGGCCGCTCGCGGTGCTCGGCGTCGCGGCAGGAGGCGGGATCACCGGGGGAGCTCTGTTGGGGTTCCTCGCGGCCGCGTCGGGCGGCGCGGCCGGGCCGGGT
>CAZCEE010000347.1:0-2974 GCA_964497165.1 uncultured Schumannella sp.
GAAGGGTTCTGGGCCGCGGGTGGCGCGGTGGCGGGCGCGGCTCCCGCGCTGGCGAGCGCCGGAGCGATCGCATCCTCGCCCTCCCCCGCGGCGAGTATGACCGCGATGGGCGCTCCCACCTCGATCGTGGCGCCCTCGGACACGAGAAGTCGGCCGACGGTTCCCGCGACCTCCGCGGCATACTCGACGACCGCCTTCTCGGTCTCGATCTCGGCGATCACGTCGCCGACGCCGATCTGCTGCCCGGGTGTGACGACCCAGGTCTGGATGGCGGCCTCGGTCACTCCGGCGAGCGCCGCGGGCATCCGTACCACGCTCGCCATCAGCGGGCACCCATCCCGACGCGCACGCGCTCGAGGCCGGCGACAACCTCAGAGGTAGCGGCGATCGCGGCGCGCTCGAGCACCTTCGAGATGCTCGGCGATGCCTCGCTCCCCGTGACGCGCTGCACGGGCTGGTCGAGCCAGTCGAACAGCCGACGCTGGATCTCGTCGGCGAGCCAGCCACCGTACGACGTGCCTTGCGCGCCTTGCTCCACGATGAGCACCGCGTTCGTCTTCTTCACGCTCGCCTCGATCGTGTCCCAGTCGAGGGACGCACGGTCGAGCCAACGCAGGTCGATGAGTTCGGCGTCGATGCCGGTCTGCTCGATCGCCTCGAGCGAATGCGCGACCATCGAGAGGTACGAGATCACGGTCACGTCGGAACCTTCGCGGCGGATCGCCGCGGTTCCCGGCGGGATGACGTAGTCGAGATCGCCCTCCGGCACCCTGTCGGCCGTGCCGTAGAGGTCGACGTGCTCGATCACGAGCACCGGATCCTGGAGCGCGAGCGCGGCATTCATGAGCCCGACGTAGTCGGCGGCTGAGGAGGGCGCGACGATGCGCCACCCCGGGCTCGTGGCGAAGATCCCCGCAGGGTCCATGAGGTGCTGCGACCCATAGCCCGAACCCATGGCGACCTTCGTGCGCAGCACGAGTGGCACCGGGTTGTCGCCGCCGAACATGTGCCGCGCCTTGCCGATCTGGTTGAACACCTGGTCGGCGGCGACCCACATGAAGTCGGGATACATGAACTCCACAACGGGGCGGAACCGGCCGTCGAGCGCCAGCCCGCCACCGAGGCCCGTGAACGCGTTCTCGCTGATCGGGGTGCCGAGCACGCGGCCGTCGCCCGGAGTGTCGGCGCCGTACTTCTTCCACAAGCCCTTGGTCGCACCGTTCGTGCCGCCGTTCAAGCGGTGCACGTCTTCGCCCATGACGACGATGCGGGCATCCTGCTCCATGCGGCGATCCATGACGCCGGCCACCGCATCCACGAACTTCACGTCGGTCCACGCTCCCGTGTGGCTTGCGGGCTCGAAGACCCGCATCCCTTCGAGTTCGCTGCCATCGCCACGGATGCCGACGTCGACGAAGCCGGGGTCGGGCCACAGGTCGGGTCGGATCCGGCGCTTGCCAGGATTGTCGGGGTCGGCTTCGAGCAGCTCGCCCGCGACCTCTGCCATGACGACCTGCACCGTCTCGCGAAGCGCACGGGCGGTCTCGGCGTCGAGGAGCCCGAGCTTGGTCATCTCGGTGGCGACGCGCTCGAGCGGGTCCCGCGCGCGCCAGGACTCCTCCTCTTCTTTCGTGCGGTAGCCGAAGGCGCTGCCCGGGTACGGGCCGTTCTGGTGGAAGAAGCGGTAGACCTCGGCCTCGACGACCGCAGGCCCTCCTCCGCTGCGCATCTGTTCGGCCGCTTCCTCCATCGCAAGGTGCACGGCGAGGGGATCCATCCCGTCGACCCGCCAACCTGGAATACCGAAGCCCTGCCCGCGCACCGAGAGTCGCACGTCGGCGGTGATCTCACTCACGTGGGTCGAGACGCCGTACGAGTTGTTCTCGATGAAGAAGGCGACCGGCAGCTTCCACGTCGCGGCGAGGTTCATCGACTCGAGCACCGAGCCGATCTGGCTCGCGCCGTCGCCGAAGTAGTTGATGGTGATATCGGTCGTGGCGCCGCCGTGAACGGCACTGTGCTTCTGCGCCCACGCGTTGCCGGTCGCCAGTGCCGCACCCCCACCGACGATCGCGTTGGTGCCGAGCGCGCCGGCCTCGAACCACTGCAGGTGCATCGAGCCGCCGCGCCCGCGGCAGTACCCGTCGGCGAGGCCCAGGATCTCGGCGAGGGTACGCCGCAGGACGGTGCGGATCTCTGGGGTGACGAGGTCCGCCAGGTCGAGGCGCCCGCCGCTCACGTGCGTGATCACTTTGGCAAGGAACTGGTGGTGCCCGCGATGGGAACCGTTGACGGCATCCGTCGAGCGAAGTCCTACGATCGAGCCGACTGCGCCGCCCTCTTGCCCGATACTCGAATGCGCAGGGCCGTGCACGAGACTCTCGGCGGCGAGTTCGAGCACCGTCTCTTCGAATGCGCGGATGAGGTGCAGCTGCCCGAGCATCGTCCCGAGCAGCGCGGGGTCGGCGGCTTTCCAGTCGGCGGCAGTGGTCGAGAGTTCGACCCAGGGCGTTCCGGTCTGCAAACTCCGTCGTTTAGGCATGGGGGCAGAGTAGGCTGAATTGAATCCAATCGCAATGCCTGTCTCGCAAATGGGCCCCAAAATCAGCGAGTCTGGGTGCTATTGTATCCAACATGGCGATGCCTGGACTGCGCGGGGCCGAACATCTCGGCTTCACCGTGCCCGACCTCGACGAGGCCGAGCGCTTCCTCGTCGACGTGCTGGGTGCCGAGAAGGTGTACTCGCTCGGCCCGTTCCAGCGCGACGACGACTGGATGCGCGAGCACCTCGGGGTACATCCCCGCACCGTCATGCGCGAGCTGAGATTCTTCCGCCTCGGTCACGGGCCGAACCTCGAGGTCTTCCAGTACGAGCCCGCCGACGGCCAGTCGCCCCTACCTCGCAACAGCGACCTCGGCGGTCACCACCTCGCGCTCTACGTCGACGACCTCGACGCTGCCGTCGCGCACCTCC
>CAZCEE010000348.1:0-2973 GCA_964497165.1 uncultured Schumannella sp.
CGCCGCGGCGGCGAAGTACCGCACAAGCACCTCAGCCAACGCAGCCCTCAGCCACCGATCGCGCCCATCGAGCGCTCCGGCCGCACGAAGTCGTCGGCGTCGATGCCGTGCCCGACCTGCTTGTTCCACATGGCGCCGCGCCAGCGTTCGGCGATTTCGGCATCCGTCGCTCCGCCGCGCAGCAGGGAGCGCAGGTCGGTCTCGTCGTCGCCGAACAGGCAGGATCGCACCGTCCCTTCGGCCGTGAGGCGCGTGCGGTCGCATGCCTCGCAGAACGACCGGGTCACCGAGGCAATGATGCCGACCGTGGCCGGTCCGCCGTCGACGAGCCAATCCTCGGCGGGCGCTGACGGGTCGTCGCGGCCAGCAGCAACCAAAGTGAATCGACGACCGAGCTCGGTAAGCAGCTCGTCGGCAGACACCAGGTTGTCCCGCCGCCAGGTCTCGTCGGCATCGAGCGGCATCTGCTCGATGAACCGCAGCCGCACGTCGTTGTCGAGCGCCCAGGCGAGGAGGTCGCCGGCATCCGGCAGGGTTTCGCGCAGCGCGACGGCGTTGATCTTGATCGGACCGAGGCCCGCCGCACGCGCCGCGTCGAGTCCGCGCAGCACCGCGGGCAACCGGTCACGACGGGTGACGGCTGCGAAATGCTCGCGGTCGATGGTGTCAAGCGACACGTTGATGCGGGTGAGCCCGGCGGCGGCAAGCGCAGCGGCCTTGCGGTCGAGCCCGATGCCGTTCGTCGTCATCGCCAACGGGATGCCGGGGGCGATGTCCGACGAGGCGCGGATTAGGTCGACCAGGTCGGGCCGGGTGAGCGGTTCGCCGCCGGTGAAGCGCACCTCGCGCACGCCGAGGTCGTGAACTGCGATGCCGACGAGGCGCCCGATCTCATCGGCCGACAGAAGTTCGCGAGACGGGATGACGGGCAGCCCCTCAGCGGGCATGCAGTACGTGCAGCGCAGCGAGCAGGCCGACGTGATCGACACCCGCAGGTCCCGAGCCACCCGCCCGAACTTGTCGAGCAGCTCGGCGGTCTCGGGGCGCCCCTCCATCGACGGCGCGGCGGCGGGATCGCGGCGGAACGCCGGGATTCCGAGGGCGACGGGGGGCATCCCCCCAGCTTACGGCGCGGATAATCGGTGTCGCTGGTCAGGTGGGGTTGACTGGGGAGCCAGGGAGGTCGGATGCGACGCGATGCAGCACGTCGGCCGACGGTACGCCGGATCGCCGCGGTCGCCGTCGTCGGCTTCGCCCTGCCGCTGACCGCTTGCGCGACCGGCGGGGCGAGTGGCGTCGGGCTGACGCGTGACGGCTGCCCCGCCGACATCAGCATCCAGACCGACGACCTCCCCCGCGTCGAGTGGGGGTTCCTCTACGGGCTGCTCGACCCCGACGACATCAGCATCGGAGTCAACTCGGTGAGTGCGCCGCTGCTCATCGACGGCCAGGATTCGGGCTCGACGCTGACGATCCTGCTCGGTGACCCCGACGACGGGGTGAGCGCCAACGTCGAACTGTACGACCACGAGAGCATCATGCTCGCCGCCGTCGACACCGACGTCGCGATCCTCGATGCCGACCGCTACCCGACGGTGGGTGTTTTCGCCCCGCTGCTGCGCGACCCGCGGATCGCCTACTGGGATGCCCGCGTGCATCCCGGTGTGCCGACGGTGCAGCTGATCGGTGACCAGTTGACGCCTGACGGCACCGCGCTGCTGCCGTTCGTCACCACGCCGGGCGACCCATTCAGCGACTACGCGGTGGGAGCCCGGATTCTGACACCTGAGCAGATCCTCACCGACCCGCCCCCGAGCATCCAGGGCCTCATCGATGCCGACGGGATCCCCGCCCAGACCGGCGACCTCCTCACCGATCAGTACCGGTTCGAGCAGCTCACCGAGTCGCCGGAGTCGTTCTCCTGGCAGTTGATCGATGAGGCCGGGTACGAGCGTGACGCCGGCGTGCTCTCGGCCCGTCCGCAGACGCTCGTGCGCTACTCAGAATGCCTCGCGGTGCTCGTGCCGGTGCTGCAGCGCGCGCTCGTCGACTACCTGCACGACCCGGACGAGACGACGGCGCTGGTCGTCGATCTGTCGGCTCGGCTCGGCGACGCCCGCTACGACGCCGACCTGGCGGCCGCCGCCTTCGACCTCCTCCACGAGGCAGAACTCGTCGGGAACGGCCGCAACTACGTCATCGGTGACATCGAGCTCGGCCGGGTGCGCGACCTCTTCGAAGAAGCGATCCCCGCGTGGAAGCGCGCCGAGGTCGCCGTTCCGAACGGTGTCGAGCCCGACGACATCGTCACCAATCGGTTCATCGATCGCTCGATCGGACTCTGAGCTCCCGATCAGGTGGTGACGGCGACCTCGAGCAGTTCCGCGATGCGGCCACGGCAGCCGCCGCACCCGGTGCCGGCACGAGTGGCGCCGGCGATCCCGGCGACGGTCGGCTCACACGTTTGCGCCGCCTCCAGGATGCGTCCCGCCGTGACGCCGTTGCACCAGCACACGGTGGCGGTCGGCGCGAAGGCTCCCTCGGCTTCGGTCAGGCCGTCCGGCCCGTCGAAGCGCAGAAGCACTGAGGCATCGGAGGGGAGTTCGCTGCCGCGTTCGAACAGAAGGGTGAGTTCGGCGGCCGTGCGCGGCATCCCCACGCTGACGAATCCTTCGAGCACCCCATCACGGGCGATGAGCTTCACGTAGCGTCCATGCGCCGGATCCGCCCATTGCGCGACGGTTCGCCCCGCGGCGCACCCGTCGGCGTGCGACGAGGAGTCGTCGTCGTCCCACGGGTCGGGCGAGACGTCGCCCGCTGCGACCAGGTCGACACCTTCGGCTTTGAGCATCACGAGCGCCGGACGCTCGACCGCCGCGGGATCGAGCACTGTGCCGGCGAGTTCGGCGGCGAATCGGCGCGCCAGCCACTCCGCCTGGCGCCAGCCCGCGCCGATCAGCCCGCTCGGCGCTC
>CAZCEE010000349.1:0-2960 GCA_964497165.1 uncultured Schumannella sp.
GCTACGCCGCCGTGCCGCAGCTCGAACGAGCCCTCGCGACCGCCGAAACCGCAGGCCTCGCCCTCAGCGACGAACGGTTGGCGGTCTACGCGCCCGCCATCCGGGCGATCGCCGAGTACGACGTTGCCCAGATTCCTGATGACCCGGACCGGGCGCTCGAGTACTCGGTGCTCGGGACCGCCTTGTACGAGCCCGTGCTCATCGCACTGCGACGCCTCGCGCACCAGGACGTGGCGTCGGAACGCTTCGGCTGATCAGGCGACGGGAAGGCGCGCGACGACCAGCTCTGCGATCTGCACGGCGTTGAGCGCCGCACCCTTGCGCAGGTTGTCGTTCGAGATGAAGAGGCTCAGGCCGCGACCCTCGGGTGCGCTCTGGTCGGTGCGGATGCGCCCGACGAGACTCGGGTCGGCCCCTGCGGCGTCGAGGGGCGTCGGCACATCCATCAGCTGCACGCCCGGCGCGGCGGCCAGCAGCTCGGTCGCGCGCTCCGGGCTGAGCGAGCGGGCGAACTCGGCGTTGATGCTGAGCGAGTGGCCGGTGAACACGGGTACGCGCACGCAGGTTCCCGACACTCGCAGGTCGGGCAGTTCGAGGATCTTGCGGCTCTCGTTGCGGAGCTTCTTCTCTTCGTCGGTCTCGCCGAGGCCGTCGTCGACGATCGAGCCGGCGAGCGGCACGACGTTGAACGCGATGTTCTTCGGGAACTTGTGCGGGGCGGGCATCGTCACGGCGCCGCCGTCCTGCACGAGCCCGATGGCATCCTGCGACACCGCCGCGGCGGCCTGTTCGAGCAGCTCCTCGCCGCCGGCCAGGCCCGCACCGGAAACCGCCTGGTAGGTGCTCACGATGAGGCGTTCGAGGCCGGCTTCGGCATCCAGGACCTTCAGCACCGGCATCGCGGCCATCGTCGTGCAGTTCGGGTTCGCGACGATGCCCTTCTTCACCTCGTCGAGGGCGTGCGGGTTCACCTCGCTCACGATGAGCGGAACATCGGGATCCATGCGCCAGGCACTGGAGTTGTCGATGACGAGCACGCCCGCTTCGGCGAACCGCGGCGCCTGCACCTTCGACATCGTCGCGCCGGCCGAGAAGATCGCGACATCGAGACCGGTGGGATCGGCCGTCGACGCGTCTTCAACGGTGACCTCTTCACCGCGGAACGGGAGCGTCGTACCGGCACTGCGCGCGGAAGCGAAAAACCGGATCTCGGCGATCGGGAAGTTTCGCTCCTCGAGGAGGCGACGCACGACAGCGCCGACCTGACCGGTGGCGCCGACGACGCCGAGTCGAAGGCCGTCCGGCCGCGATCCGTTGGTGCTCATGAGGCGAGAGCTTAGCCGGGCACGCGGCGACGTGCCGCGCGGCAGGCTCCCCCGAGCGCCACCACGCGGCACGTGATCCCGCGGATCAGCGCCCGTGCCCGTTGCCGGGTCGCGAGTCGGAGTGTCCGGGCGCGTCGCCGGATCGTCCAGGCGACGCCGGTTCGTCGGTCGACGGTGCGGTGACATCCCCCGATGTCTCCTCGCCGTCCTCGACGGGAGCCTCTTCGTCGTCGCGGGGCTTCTGGTTGGAGTGGGTCTTCGCCCACGCGGAGATCGCGGCGCCCTTTTCGGCACCCGTGAATTCGTCGGAGTGAGCGAGGTAACGCGGAACGAGGGCGACCTCGGAGCTGCGCTCGTTACCGGTTCCGCTGCACTCGATCGTGTTGACCTCGAGCACCTGCTCGATGGTCGCCGGCTCGCTCTCGGTCGGCTCGCCCTCGGTCGGCTCGCCCTCGGTGGGCTCACCCTCGGTGGGCTCACCCTCGGTGGGCTCGCTCTCGACCGGAACCAGCACGCAGACCAGACCGTTCTCGTCGGCCGGGGCGTCGGGTGAGGGTGCGTCCCCCGACGCTTCCTCACCCGACCCCTCGTCCGGCTCCGCGGTCGCCGTAATGGCGGCGACCGGATCGCCCGGGTTCTCCGCCTCGACGGCCATCGCGAACCCCCCGTACGCGACGACCACCAGCGTGCCTGTCGCGATCGCGACGGCGATTGAACCCTTCATCATCCGAACCCCCCGATTCGATTGAGCGTGTCGCAACACTAACCACGGGCTTTGCGGTCACGCACCGAAGGTGAGAGCACTCTCACGCTCGGTGAGGCCCCAATCCGGGGGGCGTCTAACGTCCCGTGCCGCCGTGTACGACCGCGTCGGAGTCGGCGTCGAGGCCGAACGCCTCGTGCACGACACGCATCGCGTGGTGCAGGGTGTCGGCTCGCGTGACGACCGAGATCCGGATCTCGCTCGTCGAGATCATCTCGATGTTGATACCGGCTTCCGAGAGCGCCGTGAAGAGCTGGGCCGACACCCCTGCCGAGGTGCGCATCCCGGCGCCGACGACGGCCAGCTTGCCGATCTGGTCGTCGTACTGCAGCGCCTCGAAGCCCACCGCATCCTGCTCGCCGTTGAGGGCGGTGACGACCTTCTCGCCGTCGGCCTTCGGCAGCGTGAACGAGATGTCGGTGAGACCGGTCGCGGCAGCCGAGACGTTCTGCACGATCATGTCGATGTTCGCGCCCGTCTTGGCGACGATCGTGAAGATGTCGGCGGCCTTGCCGGGCACGTCGGGCACACCGACGACCGTGACCTTGGCCTCGTTGAGGTCTCCGGCAACACCGGTGATGATCGGCTCTTCCACCGACTCCCCTTCCTTCGGGTTGCGTAGCTTCACGTCATGCTGTTCGGTCGGCAGCACCCAGGTGCCCTCGTTGTTGTTGAACGAGGATCGCACGTGCAGGGTGACGCCGTGGCGACGGGCGTACTCAACGGCTCGGATGTAGAGCACCTTCGCGCCCGCGGCCGCGAGCTCGAGCATCTCTTCGCTCGTCACCGTGTCGATCTTGTGGGCCTTCGGCACGATGCGCGGGTCGGCGCTGAACACCCCGTCGACGTCCGTGTAGATCTCGCAGACCTCG
>CAZCEE010000350.1:0-2946 GCA_964497165.1 uncultured Schumannella sp.
TAGGCGAAGGCGTGCTCCGCAACACGCACGACGGCTTCGGGGTCGTCGCCGTTCACGTGGAAGATCGGCGCCTGAATGGTCTTGGCGACATCCGACGAGTAGACCGAGCTGCGGGCCTCCGACGGCGGGGTCGTGAAACCGACCTGGTTGTTGATGACGACGTGGATGGTGCCGCCGGTCTTGTAGGCGCGCAGTTGCGACATCTGCAACTGCTCCATCACGATGCCCTGACCGGCCATCGAGGCGTCGCCGTGCACGAGCAGCGGCAGCACGTTGAAGGTGCCTGGAGCGCTGCGGTCCTGCTTGGCGCGCACGATGCCCTCGAGCACGCCGTTGACAGCTTCGAGGTGCGACGGGTTGGCTGCGAGGTAGACCGCCACCTCCTTGCCGGTCATACCCGTGAAAGTGCCCTCGGTGCCGAGGTGGTACTTGACATCGCCCGAGCCCTGCACGGTCTTCGGGTCTTGCGTTCCCTCGAACTCGCGGAAGATCTGGCCGTAGGTCTTGCCGGCGATGTTGGTGAGCACGTTGAGCCGGCCACGGTGCGCCATGGCGATCGCGACCTCCTCGAGGCCCGCCTCTGCAGCACCCTGCAGCAGCTCGTCGAGCAACGCGATCGTCGACTCGCCGCCCTCGAGGCTGAAGCGCTTCTGCCCGACGTACTTGGTTTGCAGGAACGTCTCGAAGGCTTCGGCTTCATTGAGCTTCGAGAGGATGCGGAGCTGCTCCTCCTTCGTCGGCTTCTGGTACGGCCGCTCGAGGCGCTCCTGGAACCAGGCGCGCTCCTCCGGATCCTGGATGTGCATGTACTCGACGCCGACCGTGCGGCAGTAGGAGTCACGGAGCACGCCAAGCACCTCACGCAGCAGGGCGCTGCGCTTGCCGGCGAAGCCGCCGACGACGTACTCGCGGTCGAGGTCCCAGAAAGTCAGGCCGTGGCTCGACAGGTCGAGGTCGGGGTGCGACCGCTGCACGTACTCGAGCGGATCGATGTCGGCCATCAGGTGGCCGCGCACCCGGTAGTGGTTGATCAGCTCCTGCACCCGCGCCGTCTTCGAGACACGCTCGGAGAGGTCGACGTGGATGTCCTCGGCCCAGTGAATCGGGTCGTAGGGGATGCGCAACGACCCGAAGATGCCTTCGTAGAAGTCACGTTCGCCGATCAGCAGCTCGTGCACCTTCTTCAGGAACTCGCCCGAGCCGGCGCCCTGGATGACGCGGTGGTCGTACGTCGAGGTGAGCGTGATCGTCTTCCCGATGCCGAGTTCGGCGAGGGTCTTCGCGCTCGAGCCCTGGAACGCGGCGGGGTACTCAAGCGCCCCGGCCCCGATGATGCAGCCCTGGCCCATCATCAGGCGCGGCACTGAGTGCTCGGTGCCGATCCCCCCCGGGTTGGTGAGCGAGATCGTGATGCCCTTGAAATCGTCGGCGGTCAGCTTGGTGGCGCGCGCACGGGCGACGACATCTTCGTAGGCGGCGAGGAAGTCGGCGAACGACATCGTGTCCGCGCGCTTGATGCCGGGAACCATGAGCGAGCGGGTGCCGTCAGGCTTGGGCAGGTCGATCGCGATGCCCAGGTTCACGTGCGCGGGGGCGACGACGCTCGGCTTTCCTTCAGGCTCGTCGTAGAAGACGTTCTGGCTCGGGAACTCCTTCAGAACCTGCACCATCGCCCAAGCGATGAGGTGAGTGAACGAGACCTTGCCGCCACGCGCGCGCTTCAGGTGATTGTTGATCACGATCCGGTTGTCGATCATGAGCTTCGCCGGGATGGTGCGCACACTCGTCGCGGTCGGAACCGTGAGGCTCGCATCCATGTTGGTCGCGAGGGTCTTCTGCATGCCCTTGAGCTGCGTGACGACGTCTTCCTCGACGGAGTCGGCGGCGGGAGCGACCTGCGGGGCGTCGGCCGGGATCGGCTGCGGCTTCGCGGGGGCGTTCGTGGTGCGCGCGACGGGGGTGCCGCCGGTCGCCGGTGCGTGAACGACGGGGATCGCTCCGGTCGGTGCGTTGTCGGTGACCGCTTCGGGAATCTGTGCCTCGCCGCCGACCTGGTTCTGCGGGTCGGGCTCGGTCTCGGCTGCGGGAGCCGGATCAGCAGGTTCGGCGTCGGCAGGGGAGGGGGAAGGAGCGCCGGTGCGGCGCTGCTCGAGAACCGGCCACCAGCTCTGGTCGACGGAGTTCTTGTCGGCGAGGTACCTCTCGTACATCTCGTCGACGAGCCACTCATTGGCGCCGAACTCTTCTTCTGATGTGATCCCGGTTACGGGGCTCGACACGGTAAACCGCCCACTCTCATTGCATTGAGGTCTGTTGTGTGTGGTGGCGTTTTGAAGCCGCTCCAGCTTAGGCGTACTCGCCCGGATAAGTTGGCCGCATGCGCTTCTCCAGCCCGCCGCCGGTACACGATTTGACGTACTCCGACGTGTTTCTGATCCCGAGCAGGTCCGGGGTCGCGAGCCGCCTCGACGTCGACCTTTCGCCTGACGACGGAACGGGCGCGACCATCCCGATCGTCTCGGCGAACATGAACTCGGTGACCGGCCAACGGCTCGCGGCTACCCTCGCCCGCCGCGGCGGGCTCGGGGTGCTCCCTCAGGATTTGGCGACCGACGACGCCGTCGCGGCGATCGCGTGGGTGAAAGAGCAGTCGCCGGTGTGGGAGGCCCCGCACGACGGGCTGCCCGTCATCGAAGCCGCCGACCCGCGCGCCGCCTTCGATGCGCTCGCCGCCGCCGGGCACGACCGTGCGGACGTCTCCGACGGGGGAACCATCGTCGGCTCGACCACCCGCACCGGAGCGCTCCGCGGCACCATCTACCGCCCCGCCGTCGACGCCACCGGGCGACTGCGGGTCGCCGCCGCGCTCGGCATCAGTCGCGACATCGCCGGCAAAGCGAAAGCCCTCGCGGATGCCGGAGTCGACGTCCTCGTCGTCGACACCGC
>CAZCEE010000351.1:0-2936 GCA_964497165.1 uncultured Schumannella sp.
CATCCACGAGCACGGCTCCATAGACGTGTACCGCGTCGGCAAGTCGCTGCGCCGCAAGGGCTTCGACGTGGCCGCCCTCGACGACGTCGCAGCGGTGGAGGATGCCGCGAACGCCCGGCTCGCCGAATGGGTCGCGACGGGCGCCGGCATCCGTATCGACCGCGACGGTCACGGGCTCGGTGACCGCCGCCGTTGGGTGTGCGAGCTGCCCGGCGGCGACGCCGTCATCCCGTGCGGCGGTACCCATCTCGCTTCCCTCGCGGAGCTCTCCGCCGTTCGGGTGGAACTTGCACGAGAAGACGTCGACGGCGGCATCGCGATCACGATGACGACCACCGCGCAGGCCTAGGGTCGTCGGGTGAGCTCAGTACGGTACGTCGCGATCGGCGACTCGTTCACCGAAGGCGTCGGCGACGAGCCGGCGCCGGGAGTCGTGCGCGGGTGGGCCGATCTCGTCGCACAGGGCTGGGCGGATGCCAGGGCCGGCTCGATCGAGTACGCCAACCTCGCGATCCGCGGGAAACTCGCCTGGCCGATCATCGACGAGCAGCTCGAGCCCGCGCTCGCCCTGAAGCCGACGCACCTGTCGTTCAACGGCGGGGGCAACGACATGTTGCGCCCACGAACTCCGCTCGGTCGGATCGCGGATGCCTTCGGGCACGTGCTGAAACGCTGCGACGAGGAGGGTGTGACGTTCATCCTGCTGAGCGGCGGCAACCCGTCGCGCCAGTTGCCGCTCGGCGGGCTCGTGCAGCTCCGCGGCGACGAGCTGTCGCGCATCGTCGCGTCGCGGCTGACCGGCCGGGATGACGTCATCCGCGCCCTCAACTGGCCGGATCGCGAACTCGCCGCGCCCGCCTACTGGGCGGCCGACCGCCTCCACCTCAACTCGCGCGGGCATCATCGCGTCGCGGCCCGGGTGCTCACCGCGCTCGGGCTGGACCCGCCGACGGACTGGTGGAATCACACCGAACTGGCCGAGCCCGCCCGCCTCGGTCGCAGCGAGTACCTGCGCGAACACCTCGGTCCGTGGGTGCGCCGCCGCCTCGCGGGTACCTCGTCGGGCGACGGCCGCGAACCGAAGTACCCGGAATTCACGACGGTTCTGCCGACGCTGGCGGTGTGACCGAGCCGTCAGCGAGCGCTGCGAGCGCTGCGAGCGCTGCGAGTGCCGCGAGATCGTCGGCGAGCAACGCGAGGCCAGCAGCGCGCTCCTCGGGGTCGACGGTGGCGCGCGGGCTCGGGTCGTGCCGGGCGGTGGTGATCTCGTGGAGCGCGCTCTGCCGCGCCTCCCCGACGAGGGTCTGCACGGCATCCTCATCGATGGCGATCTCACGCAAGCGGGTCGCGATCTTGCGCAGAATCCGGATGCGCCGCTTGAGCACCGGCACATCGCGCGCCCGGAAATCGGCTGGGTGGAGGGCGCGGCCGCGCTTTCCCTTCGCGCCGGCCCGCACCCCTTCGAGCCGCGTCGCGTCGGCCTCGTTCTCGACCGCGAGCAGCTCGAACTCCCGCGCGACAGCCGAGTGCCACCAGTCTTCGTCGAAGTCGGCGTGTTCGCGCAACGCGCGCACGATGAGCAGATTCTTCACCGCGATGCGCACCGCTGCGGTGGCGAGCAACCCGGCATCCGTGACCACATCCGACTTGCGCGACCGGGCCGAGAACACGCCCTCGCCGCGTGCGTCTCGCCGTCCCGTCGCCACGGCCTCGATCCTACGGGCGCCTTAGGATCGGGCCATGAGCGCACCAGGCACGAGTGCCCCCGCCTGCTGGTATCCCGACTCCGCGGACTCCGCGCGCGGCCGCTACTGGAACGGGATCGCCTGGACCGACCTGTACCACACGCCCGGGCAGCCCTTCCCGGCGGGAGCCGAGCCGAAGGCTCCTGCCGGCACCGACTGGAACACGCCGTGGATCTGGCTCATCGTGGTTCTGCCGGTGCTGCCCTCGCTGCTGCTGCTCTTCGTGCCGTGGGGCGCGATGTTCGACATCGACGTGACCTCGGCCAACCCGTACACCGAGATGGCGGGAACAATGGGCATCTTCCTCTCCCCGTTCTACTGGGGCTCGATCGTGTTGAGCTACGTCGTCTACGGGCTCGTCGTCTTCTTCGCGTATCGCGACGTCACAGAGCTCACCGCCCGGGGCGTGCCGCGGCCGTTCCACTGGGCGTTCTCCTTCCTCGGCGGTCTCGTCTACGCGATCGGCCGGTCGGTCGTCGTGGCGCGCCGCACCGGCAAGGGTCACGCGCCGATCTGGGCCGAGGCTGGCGCCCTTCTGATCAGCACGATCGTGATAATCGTGATCTTCGCGGCGATGTTCAGCGGCATGGCCGAGCTCTTCCGTTCGCTCCCCTCGTACCGGTGACCGCGACCACGATCGACGAGTACCTCGCCGGATACGACGGCGAGGTGCGTGCGCGGCTCGAACGGATACGGGCCGCCATCCACGCGGTGCTGCCCGACGCCGACGAGTCGATCATGTACGGGATGCCGGCCGTCACGATCCGCGGCAGGCATCACATCTACTTCGCGGCGTGGAAGAAGCACATCGGGTTCTACCCGGTCTACCGCTCCGATGATCCGATCGAGGCCGAGATCGCGCCCTACCGCGACGCGAAGGACACCCTGCGCTTTCCGTACACCCAGGAGCAGCCCGACGACCTCATCGCACGGGTCGCCGCGCACCTCGCCGGTGTCGGTGGTGCTGGCTAACCTGAGATCACAGCGCGACACGCCGAAATCACTACATGTAGGGGAATGACATCCGTGTGATTCCCGTTATATAGTGGTGATTCACGCGGCGGTCACCGACCCCGCAGGGGAAACAAAGACTTTTGAGGAGGTTCCCATGAACGACGTCGACACCGTGGGTGGCTACTCGGTACCGGTCGATCCGATGGACGACCTGCAGTGCGAGAGCTGCCAGTAACA
>CAZCEE010000352.1:0-2929 GCA_964497165.1 uncultured Schumannella sp.
CGGGTATGGCCGCTGCCGCCTGGCCGCCGCCGTCCCCAACGACACGCCCTACCGATCGGTCGAGGACCTGCGCGGCCTGCGCGTGGCGACCGCCCATCCCAACACCGCCCGCCGGTTCTTCGAGGGCCAGGGCATCGCGGTCGACATCATCCCGATCTCGGGCGCCGTCGAGGTAGCGCCACGCCTCGGTCTTGCCGAGGCGATCGTGGATCTCGTGTCGACGGGCTCCACCCTCGTCATGAACGGCCTGCGCCAGATCGGCGACGTCCTCGAGTCGGAGGCCGTCCTCGTCGCCAACCCGACGGCCGACCGTGACCGCCGCGCCGACCTGGACGCCATCGACACGATGATCAGCGCGGTGATCGCCGCCCGCGGACGGAAGTACCTGATGATGAACGCTCCGGCCAACTGTCTGCCCGAGCTCGAGGCGCTCCTGCCGGCCCTCGAGTCTCCCACGGTCATCCCACTCGCGCATGACGGCATGATCGCGATCCACTCGGTGGTCGGTGCGGACGACGTGTGGGGGCTCCTCCCCCGGCTCAAGGCCTCGGGCGCATCCGGCATCCTCGTGCTCCCGATCGAAAAGATCGTCCCGTGACCGTGCCCGCTCCTGCGCGGACCGGGACCGCGGCGGCCAAGGCGCCCCTTCGCCTACGACGCCTGGACCTTGCCGAGGTTGCCGCGGGCGGGCCGGCAGCGGTCGCGCATCGTCGCGCCCTCGTACGGCGTGGTGCCGTGCCCGACCCCGCTGTCCGTGAGGCCGTTCGCCATACCCTCGCCGACGTCCGCGAACGGGGCGACGCCGCGGTCCGCGACGCCAACGAACGCGTCGGTGGCGGCCGGCGCGATGGACGTCTCGTGGTGGACCAGACCCAGCTTCGCGCCGCGCGCGATGGCCTCGACAAGCCGACGCGCCGCGCCCTGGACCAGGCCATCGACCACGTCACCCGCTTCGCCGAGACCCAACGACCAACATCGACGAACACCGAGATCGCCCCCGGCATCGAGATCGAACGACGCTGGCGCCCGCTGGCCAGCGTCGGCGCCTACGTCCCGGGCGGCTCGGCGCCCTATCCGAGCTCCCTGATCATGACCGTCGTCCCGGCGCGCGTAGCCGGGGTCGATCGCGTCGTCGTGGCCAGCCCGGCCGACCGCGATGGCGTCACGAACCCCGTCCTGCTCGGCGTCGCCGGCCTCCTCGAGGTCGATGCCTTCGTCGTCGCCGGCGGCGCCCAGGCGATCGGCGCCCTCGCCTACGGCCTGCCCGATGCCGGCCTTGAGCCGGTCGACCGGATCATCGGTCCCGGCAACGCCTGGGTGACCGCCGCCAAGATCGAGGTCTGCGGCGAAGTCGGCATCGACCTGCCGGCCGGGCCTTCGGAGGGCCTCGTCCTCGCGGCGCCGCCGGCGGACGCTCGCCGCGTGGGCCTGGACCTGCTGACCCAGGCGGAGCACGGCCCTGACTCCCCGGCGATCCTCGTGACGACCGATGCGCCCTTCGCCGACGCGGTGGAGCAAGCGGTCGGCGCCTTGCTCTCGACCGCCTCGCGCCGCGACATCCTCGCGCGCTCGCTCGCCGAACACGGCCGCATCGTCCTCGCCCCGGACCTCGACGCCGCGATCGACTTCGTCAACGACTACGCGCCCGAGCACCTGTCCGTCGATGTCGAGCCGCTGGAAGCCACCGTCGATCGCCTGCGCAACGCCGGGTCGCTGTTCGTGGGCCCGTGGGCGCCCGAGTCGGCCGGCGATTACGCGACGGGCGCCAACCACGTGCTGCCGACCGGCGGCCTGGCTCGCTCGTCCGGCGGACTCGCGGTCGAGACCTACGGCAAGTTCGTCCAGGTCCAGCGCATCACCCGCGACGGCCTGGCGGGCATCGCTGACACGATCAGGACCCTGGCCGAGGCCGAGGGCCTGCTCGCCCACCGCGACGCCGTCACCCGCCGATTCGAGTCGTCCATCGCCACCGACGACCCCAAGGCTGCCGACCGATGAGCCCGACGCCCGTGACGTTCACCTCACCGACCGCACCGGCGTCGTACAGCTGGGAGGCGACCGACGAGGAGGTATCGGCGCGCTACGGCGTGCCGATCGACCGCGTCGTCCGCTTCGACCTGAATACCTCGCCGGCGCCGCCGGACCTGGCTGCGCGCGTGCTGGCGGAGGGCCGGTTCGAGACGCCACTGTCCGAGTACGCCCCGTCCGACTATCGACGGCTCATCGCGGCCGCGGCCGACCGCTATGGCGTGGGGACCGACGAGATCGTCGTCGGGGCGGGTGCGGACGAGATCCTCGACATCGTGGGCAAGGTCTACCTGCCAGCGGGTAGCGTCGCCGTCATCCCGACGCCGAGCTATGCGATGTACCGGGTGATCACCGAGCAGCGCGGCGCCCGGGTCGAGGCTGTGCCACGGCTCGATGTCATCCACGGCTACGCCATGGACCTTTTGGCGGTCCGACTGGCCGCGCGCACATCGGCTGTCGTGTGGCTGTGCAGCCCGAACAACCCGACGGCGCTGTCAGAACCGGACGGCGCGATCGAGGCCCTGCTAGCCGGTCTCGCCGACGACGCGGCCGCCGACCACCGTGACCCCGCGGTCGTCGTCCTCGACGAGGCCTACGCCGAATTCGTCGATCGATCGCTCGTCGGCCTGCGTGAGCGCCATCCGAACCTGATCGTCGCACGCACCGCGAGCAAGGCCTACGCCCTCGCCGGTCTGCGGGTCGGGTTTGGGATCGCTCGGCCGGAGGTCATCGCCCGGCTCAATCCATTCCGGCCACCGGGCTCGGTGTCCACGGTGTCGGTGACGGTCGTCACGGAGGCGCTCCTCGACCCGACTGCCGCGGCGGCCAACGTCGCGCGCGTGGTCGGCGAGCGCGAGCGGCTGCGGTCCGCGCTATCGGACCTTGGTTGGTCCGTGGGCCC
>CAZCEE010000353.1:0-2920 GCA_964497165.1 uncultured Schumannella sp.
GCCGACGATCGCCCCCGTCGGAAGGTCGTCGAGGCCGCGGCCGTCCCGCGCGACGAGCACGTCGCGGGCGTCGGCGCGGGCCGGAACTGCGGCAATCGCGAGACCGGCGGCGGGAGCGGTCGGCAGGTCTTTGAAGGAGTGCACGACGACATCCACCTCCCCGGCGAGCAGTGCGACCCGCAGTGTCGTCGCGAAGATCCCCGAGCCGCCGAGCGCCGCGAGCGACTCCGTCGAGCGGTCGCCGTCGGATTCGATGATGACGACCTCGGCCCCGAGTTGCTCGGCGACCGCGCGCGACTGTGCCAGAGCGAGCGCGCTCCCGCGCGTGCCGAGCCTCAGTGCCGCGCGTTTGGTCATGCCTGCTGCCGAGCCTCGTGTGGAGCCCGCCCCTGCGGCTCGTGGTCGGGCCACGGTCCGAGCGGCGTCAGGTGGGGACGCTCGGCGACCGGGATGTCGTCGAGCCGCTCGACGAGAAGCTCGACGAGGCCCGCCACGAAGAGCGGGTGGGTGCCCGGTGTCGGGATGCGTTCGACCCACATCCCGAGCCCGGTCGCCGCCTCGACGGCCTCCTCGTCGAGGTCCCACATGACCTCCATGTGGTCGGAGACGAACCCGAACGGCACGATGACGACCCCCGGAACGCCCTCCGTCCCGAGTTGGGCGATGTGGTCGAGGATGTCGGGTTCGAGCCACGGCACATGCGGCGACCCGGAACGCGACTGGTAGACGAGCGACCAGGGAATCTCGGTAGCCCGGGCCTCGCGCAGAATCGCCTCCGCGGCGGCGAGGTGCTGGGCGACATAGGCGCCGCCTGCGCCGAACTGCGGGCCGGAGGCGTCGGCGTCCTTCGTCGGAATCGAGTGCGTCACGAACACGACCCGCGTGCCCTCTGGTGCCCGATCGAGCGACTGCCGCAGCGACTGCGCGAACGGCACGACGAATCCGGGGTGGTCGAAGAACTCGCGGATGCGGTGCAGCTCGAGCGTCTCGCGCAGCCCCGTCTCGTCGAGAGCCGTGTCGAAGTTCTCGCGGTACTGCCCGACGCCCGAGTACGACGTGTAGGCGCTGGTGACGAGCACGAGGATGCGGTGGTGACCGGCAGCAGCCAGCTCACGGAACGCGTCGGCGAAGTACGGGTGCCAGTTGCGGTTGCCCCAGTACACCGGCAGGTCGATCCCGCGGCCCGCGAGCTCGGCTTCGAGCGCGGCTTTGAGGTCGCGGTTCTGCTGGTTGATCGGACTCACGCCGCCGAAGTGCCGGTAGTGGTGGGCGACCGCTTCGAGCCGCTCGTCGGGTACCCCGCGGCCTGCTGTCACATTGCGCAGGAACGGGATGACGTCATCCTGACCTTCGGGACCGCCGAATGAGGCGAGAAGGATGGCGTCGGCCCTCACGAGAGCACCTCCGCAATCTCGTCGAGCTCGAGCAGCCGCCCGGTGAAGAACGGCACCTCCTCGCGCACGTGGCGCCGCGCGCCGGTCGACCGTAGCGCACGCATCAGATCGACAAGGGCGACGGGATCGTCGGCTTCGAGCGCGAGGATCCACTCGTAGTCGCCGAGCGCGAACGATGCGACGGTGTTGGTCTGCACGCTCTTGTACGCCGCCCCGGCGCGGCCGTGGTCGGCGAGCAGCGCGCGACGCTCGTCGTCGGGCAGCAGATACCACTCGTAGGACCGCACGAACGGGTAGACGCACAGCCACTTCTTCGGCGGCAGGCCGCGGGCGAACGCGGGGAGGTGGTCGCGGGTGAACTCCGCGTCGCGGTGCACCCCGAGCGCGTTCCAGGTCGGGTCGAGCACCTCGAGTTCCGCGGTGCGACGTAGCAGCCGCAGCGCCGCCTGCAGCACCTCGGCCGAGTCGCCGGTGAGCCACAGCATGAGGTCGGCATCCGCCCGCAGCCCCGAGACGTCGTAGATGCCGCGCAAGGTCGCCCCGGTCGGCAACGCGGCGATCGCGGCGGCGAGGCCGACACCCCCGGCGGGCGTCGCTCGCGTGCGGCGCAGCACGGCCCAGAGGGTGAAGTGCGTGGGCTGTTCGGCACCGGAGTCGGGGTCGGTCACGACTCCATCCTCTCCCCCGTCGAGGCGGGGCGCGAATCGGTGAGGATTGCTGCCGCGACCGACTCGGCATGGGCGACGACGGCGGCGAGCCCCGACCCGGCGACCGGTTCACCCGTGCGGGTAACACCGTGCTCACCCGGCTCGGGGGCGGGGCGGTGCCAGGTGCGCACCGCACTGTCGAGCGGGTCGGGCAGGGCAACGCCGAAGATCGTGGATGCGTCGCGCAGCGCCTGGCCGACCGGGTCCTCGGGCACCCCGTCGTACGAGAGCCGCACGGCGTGGGCGCCGTCGAACGCGTCGGCGATCCACTCCCACTTCGCCGTCAGGTGGGTGAGCGCGCGGGCCTCGACTCCGCTGCCCGGTGCGACGAGAACCCCGGAACCGCGCGGCGCCCCGTCGAGCAGCGGCGTGCGCACGACGAGGGTCACCACGGTCACCGGCTGCCCGGCATCCGCACCGGGGGTAGGCGCCGCGAGCACGACGCGGTCGGGGACGTCGTCGACGCGATCGATGCGAACGCCGGTCTGGATGTCGACGCCGCTCGCGCGGCAGGCGTCGGCGAGCGCGTCGGCGAGCCGGAACATCCCGCCGCGAAGCCCCGCGACGAGCGCCCCGGCGGGGGCGTTCTCCCGCAGCCCGCGAACGGCGGCGGCGAGCGACCCGTGTTCGCGCAGCCGGCCGAGGAGGGCGGGTGCGGCGACCGCGAGGGCGAGTTCATCGGGCTCCCGCGAGTAGACCCCCCGGGCCACCGGAGCGACGAGGCCGTCGAGCACCGCGCGGCCCATGCGCGCAGCGACCAGCTCGCCCAGAGTCGTCGCGCCGGCTCCGACCGCACGCGGCAGCACGGTGTCGAGACGT
>CAZCEE010000354.1:0-2871 GCA_964497165.1 uncultured Schumannella sp.
GTGTGGGCTCCCGGCGACGCCGGGCCCGGGGCCTTCTTCGAGTCGGTCGGCTTCCGCGTCATCGGGCAGACGCCGTTCGGCGAGAACCTCGGCGCGCTCGACCTGTGAGGTCAGCCCCGGCCGCCGACTTCGCGGAGGCGGTGCTCGACGTCGTCGCGTCCATTCCGCCCGGGACGGTCATGACCTACGGGGATGTCGCGGCGATACTCGGCTCCCGGGCTGCGCGTGCGGTGGGAAACGTCATGTCCTGGTACGGGTCGGATGTGCCGTGGTGGCGCGTCATCCGCGCTTCGGGTCACGCCGCCACGGGGCACGAGGATCGCGCGCTCGAGCACTTTCGCGCCGAAGGCACACCACTCATCACCACCGACGACGGTTACCGGGTGAATCTCCGGCTTGCCCGCCACTCTCCCGCGTAGGCCCTACTCGGCGCCGAACGCATCCTCGAGGTCGGCGACGATGATCTTGCGCATCCCGAGCATCGCCTGCGTCACGCGGTTCGCCGCGGCACGGTCGGGGTCGGCCTGAAGCCGCTCGAGTGCAATCGGGATGATCTGCCACGACACACCCCAGGGGTCGCGCAGCCAGCCGCACTGCGACTCGTGTCCGCCCTCGCCGATGAGTCCGTCCCAGTAGCGATCGACCTCGGCCTGGTCGGCGCAACGCACGTAGAACGAGAAGGCCTCGGTGTGCGGAAACTGCGGCCCGGCGTTCATCCCCATCACCCGCTGGCCGCAGACCGAGAACTCGGCGACCAGGATCGAGCCACCGAACGCTCCGTCGGCGTCGGGCAGCCGCTGTTCGCTGTGTACCTCGACGTCGTCGAAGACCGTCCGGTAGCGCTCGATCGCCTCCTCGAGCCCGTCGTCGAACCAGAGGAACGGAGTGATCGTCGTCATGGGCTCAGTCTGCTCCCAGGCCGTTGGCTAAACCAGACTGTCTTTCCAGGCGGCATGGAGACGCGCGAAGCGGCCGGTTCCGGCGATCAGATCGGCCGGGGTGCCGTCTTCGACGATCTTGCCGTGCTCCATCACGAGCACCCGGTCGGCGATCGAGACGGTCGACAGCCGGTGGGCGATGATGATCGCCGTGCGGTCGGCGAGCAGCGTCGTGAGCCCTTCCTGCACGAGCCGCTCGCTCGGGATGTCGAGGGATGCGGTTGCCTCGTCGAGGATGAGCACGACCGGGTCGGCAAGGAACGCGCGCGCGAACGACAGCAGTTGCCGTTGCCCCGCAGAGACGCGCCCGCCGCGCTTGTTGACGTCGGTGTCGTAGCCGTCGGGGAGTTTGTCGATGAAGGTGTCGGCGCCGACGGCGCGTGCGGCCGCGACGATCTCGTCTGGCGTCGCGTCGGGCTTGCCGAGCGCGATGTTCTCGGCGACCGATCCGCTGAACAGGTAGGCCTCCTGCGTGACCATCACGATCGCCCGGCGCAGGTCTTTCGGGTGGAGGCGCCGCAGGTCGATGCCGTCGAGCTCGACGGTACCGACCGTCGGGTCGTAGAACCGCGCGAGCAGTTTCGCGAGGGTCGACTTGCCCGCGCCGGTCGAGCCGACCAGCGCGACGGTCTGACCCGCCGGAATGGAGAGCGAGAAGTCCGGCAAGACGATGCGGTCGTCGCGGTAGGCAAACCGCACGTCGCGGAAATCGATCGTTCCTTTCGCGGTCCAGAGGTCGACCGGGGTGACCGGGTCGGGAACGCTCGGCTCCTCTTCGAGCACGCCCGAGATCTTCTCGAGCGCCGCGGCGGCCGACTGGTAGGAGTTGTAGAACATCGCCATCTCTTCGGCCGGGTCGAAGAAGCGGTGCACATAGAGCACGATCGCGAGGAGCGACCCGATCTCGAGCCCGCCGTCGAGCACCCGGAAGCCACCGACCAGCACCACGACGGCGACGGCGGTTCGTCCGATGAGCACGAGGCCCGGGTCGTAGATGCCGAACAGTTTGATGACCTTGGCATTGGAATCCCGGTAGTCCTCGACCAGACTCGCGAACTCGCGATCGTTTCGCTGCTCGGTGCGGAACGCCTTGACCGCGCGGATCCCCGTCATCGTTTCGACGAACTTGACGATGAGGCGAGCCGACGCGACACGGGTCCGTCGGAAGCCGCGTTGCGACCGCGTCTGGAACCAGCGGGTGAGCAGCGCGAGCGGCACGAGCGCGCCCACGATGACCAGCGCGCTCACCCAGTCGAAGACGACGAGAGCGACGCCGATGAACGCCATGTACAGGACCCCGCGCACGAGGCCGTTGAGTCCGGAGTCGAGAAGCTCGCGGATCGACTCAAGGTCGCTCGTCTGGCGCGCGATGATGCGCCCCGAGGTGTAACTCTCGTGGAACTCGAGGCTCAGCCGTTGCGCATGCAAGAACACGCGCCGCCGCAGGTCGAACAGGATCGCCTGACTGACCCGCGCCGAAAGCATCGTGTACCAGGCGATCAGCACCGCCCCGATGACGCCGGTCGCGAGGTACGCACCGACGGCGACGCCGAGAGGCACGAAGTCGCCGTCGATGGCCGCGGGCAGTCCGGCGTTGATACCGAGGGCGATGAGCGCAGGACCCGCGACCTGCGCCGCAGTGCTGATCACGACGACCAACAGGGTGACGATGACGCGCGCGCGCACCGGGCGCAACAACGACCCGAGCAGACGCAACGACCGCGCCCGAATCTGCCGACTCTCGTCGCGGGTGTAGTCGCCGCGCTCTTCGCCTTCGACTCCGGTGACGCTCACTTCTCCACCTCCCGGGGGTTGTCGGGCTCGAGTGACGAGATCACGTACCGGTAATGGTCGTTGGTGGCGAGCAGGTGCGAATGGGTGCCGACCGCGGTGACTCTGCCGTCCTGCAGCAGCGCGACGCGGTCGGCGAGCT
>CAZCEE010000355.1:0-2866 GCA_964497165.1 uncultured Schumannella sp.
TCACCAGCGCCGCCTCGAGGGCACCGTGCACGTCTTCGTCGTCATCGGTCGCGACCAGCTCGCCGCTCTCCAGTCGGCGGACCAGCTCGTCGAGCCCGTCGTGCATCGCCGTCTCTTCGGCCGCCGTCAGGTGACCCGCCGCCGCGAGCGCCTTCGCGTGGGCGTGCGACCCGGCCACGTCGTAGAACGCGAGCACCCAGTCGAAGTGGGTGGAACGGCTCAGCGCAGCAAGCTCCGGGGCCGGTCCCCCTTCGAAGCGCGCGCCCCAGAGTTTCGCCATTAGGGGCCGGTCTCGACACGCGGGCTGCGCCCGCTACTCGACCACCGAGTCATGACAGATCCCGGCGGGCCGAGATCTTCGATGGCAGCGACCAGATCTCGATGAAGCCCTTCGCGAGCGACTGGTCGAAGGTGTCGCCGGTGTCGTAGGTCGCGAGCGAGAAGTCGTACAGCGACTGATCGCTCTTGCGGCCCGTGACGACCGCGCGGCCGCCCTGCAGCTGCAGCCGGATCTCGCCCGACACGTACTTCTGGGTGTCATCGATGAAGGCATCCATGCTGCGCTTCAGCCCCGAGAACCACAGGCCCTCGTAGACCAGCTCGGCCCAGTCGGCCTCCATCTTGCGCTTGTAGCGGTTGACGTCACGCTCGAGGGTGAGGTTCTCGAGTTCCTCGTGGGCCGCGATGAGCGCGAGCGCGCCCGGCGCCTCATAGACCTCGCGGCTCTTGATGCCGACGAGCCGGTCTTCGACGATGTCGATGCGGCCGACCCCGTGCTGGCCGGCGATCTTGTTCATCCGCTCGACGGCCTGGAGGGGCGTGACAGTGACCCCATCGATGGCGACCGGGATGCCCTGGGCGAACGTGATCGTCACCTCGTCGGCGGGGCCATCGGTCGCCGGGTCCTGGGTGTACTCGTAGAGATCCTCGACCGGCGCGTTCCATGGGTCTTCGAGGAATCCGGTCTCGACGGCACGACCCCAGACGTTCTTGTCGATCGAGTACGGGTTCTTCTTCGACTGCTGGATCGGCAGGTTGTGTTCTTCCGCGTAGACGATGGCCTTGTCGCGGGTGAGGGCGAGGTCGCGCACCGGCGCGATGCTCGTCAGGTCGGGTGCGAGGGCCGCGACGGCGGCTTCGAACCGCACCTGGTCGTTGCCTTTGCCGGTGCAGCCGTGCGCGACGGTGTCGGCCCCGAGCTCCTTCGCGACGCGGGCGAGATGCTGGGCGATCACCGGCCGGCTGAGCGCCGAGACCAGCGGGTACCGCTTCTGGTACATCGCGTTCGCCTTGAGCGCGGGCATCAGGAAATCGTTCGCAAACTGGTCCTTGGCATCGACGACGATCGACTCGACGGCGCCACAGTCGAGGGCACGCTGACGGATGTCGTTCATGTCCTCACCGCCCTGGCCGACGTCGACCGCGAGCGCGATGACCTCCTTGCCGGTCGCATCCTTGAGCCAGCCGATTCCGACCGAGGTGTCGAGTCCGCCCGAGTAGGCGAGGACGACGCGTTGTGCCATGAGTGTGTTCTCCTGTGATTTCTGGTTCTCAGCTTAGGGATCGGTAGGGTGGGCGCATGTCCGAGCCGAACTCATCGTCCGACCCGACCCCCGAGGTGCCGAAGGCTCCGTCGTTCACCTACGGCGACACGCCCGCGGCGGCCGCACCCCCGAGCGCCCAGCTCCCCCCGCCGACGTACGGCGAGCGGGCGCCGGACTACGCCGCAGCTCCCGCTTACGGCACTCCTGGTTACGGAGCACCGCTTCCCCCGGTCAAGCGTCGCCGCACCTGGGACGTCATCCTCACGGTCATCCTGCTGGTCGTCGGCTTGTTCGGGATGCTGATCGGCCTGTTCTACGCGTGGGCGTTCTCCGACCCGGCGCTGCTCAACGAAGCAATGGGCAGCATGGGCGGATTCGACGGCACCATCGGCGCTGGCCCGACCATCATCGCCGTCAGCCACATCGTGCTGTACGTCGTCGCGGTCGGCGTGAGCATCCTGCTGCTGGTCAAGAACAAGATCGCATTCTGGGTGCCGCTGAGCGCTGGCGTGATCGCAGCGATCATCTTCTGGGGCGCGATGTTCAGCATCCTGTTGAGCGACCCCAGTTTCATGGAGAACGTCTACCGCTAGGGCCCTCATTCGGCGTCCTGCTTCGCGAGCAGCCAGGTGAGCAGCGCCTTCTGGGCGTGCAGCCGGTTTTCGGCCTCGTCCCAGATGACGCTCTGCGGCCCGTCGATGACCTCGGCCGCGACCTCGTAGCCGCGGTCGGCCGGGAGGCAGTGCAGGAAGATCGCGTCGGGCTTGGCGAGCGTCAAGAGTTCCGGCGTCACCTGGTAAGCGCCGAAGACGGCAACGCGATGCGCTTTCTCGTCTTCCTTGCCCATCGACACCCAGGTGTCGGTGACGACGACATCGGCTCCCGCGACGGCTTCGTTCGGGTCGGTGAAGAGGGTGACCGATCCCCCGGTCGAGCCTGCGCGAGCGTCGGCATCCGCCACCACCGCATCCGCCGGGCTGAACTCTTCGGGAGCCGCGACCCGCACGTGCATGCCCGCGGTCGCGCAGGCGAGCAGGTAGCTGTGCGCCATGTTGCTCGCGCCGTCACCGAGGAACGTCACCGTCAGACCCGCCAGGGTGCCTTTGTGCTCGCGGATGGTGAGCAGGTCGGCGAGCAACTGACACGGGTGGAAGTCGTCGGAGAGCGCGTTGACGACGGGCACAGTCGTGCCCTGCGCCATCTGCTCGAGCCCGGACTGCGCGTAGGTGCGCCAGACAATCGCCGCGACCTGCCGTTCGAGCACGCGGGCGGTGTCCGACGGGCTCTCCTTGCCGCCGAGCTGGCTGTTCGCGGTGGAGATG
>CAZCEE010000356.1:0-2842 GCA_964497165.1 uncultured Schumannella sp.
GTCCACTCGTGACGGCGCTCTACCTCCTCGAGCCTGAGTCGCCGGGTGCGGCCTGGGCTCCCTTTACGGGGGTCCGGCCGATTGCCGAGCTGCGTGCCGGCATCTGGCGAATTCGGGAGCGGTGGGAGGCGGCGGTTGGCAACGACGCGACGGCCATCCTGGGCGTCCACGCCGAAGGGTTCACCGAGGGTGACGAGCCGCCGGTGCGATCCCCAGCCTCAATCGAAGGCCCAGCCCTGATTGGAGCGGCATGCTTCGCGCCGACCGGTGCACCGATCGCTCCGGGATCCAACATCCGCCGTCTGACTCACCGGGACGAAACGGTGGGCTGGGTGGTACCCGAAGGCGAGCGCTGGGCCGGGCCACACGAGAACGGAGCGGCCCTGGAAATCGCCGGATTGCGTCTCCACGGTACATACGATTTGCTCACCGCGCTGGAGAGCTTTCTCCCGGTGGACTGCACGGAGTTTCTGGCGGCTCCGAGTGACGGAGTCCCGGAGGGGAGCCTGGTCCTTGGCGATCCGACTCACCTCGTGTGCCTTGGCGCCAAGGTCGAGCCTGGAGTGGTGTTCGACCTGCGCCAGGGGGCGGTGGTGGTCGATCAGGGAGCCGAGGTTCGGAACGGCACCCGTCTCGAGGGCCCGACCTACGTGGGACCGGGCACCCGGGTCCTGGGAGGGTTCGTGCGTGCGTCGGTGTTCGGGCCGGAGTGCAGAGTGCACGGCGAAATTGCGGCCAGCCTGTTCCATGGATTTGCGAACAAGAGCCACCATGGGTTTGTGGGTCACAGCATCGTAGGCCACTGGGTCAATCTGGGCGCCGGCACCACCACGTCGAACCTGAAGAACACGTATGGACCGGTGCGCCTGGAGGTGGAGGGCGAGCGGATCGAGACCGGCCGGATCAATGTTGGCACCCTCTTCGGCGACCATGCCAAGACCGCCATCGGAACCATGCTGGCCACGGGGACGGTGGTGTCGGCCGGCGCGAATGTGTTCGGGACACCGACCCCGCCGAAGTACGTTCCGCCGTTTGCGTGGGGCTGCACCGGAGACGAGCGTGTGAGCGAGGATGGGTTCCTGCGCGTAGCCGAGCGGGTGCTCACCCGGCGGAACGTGTCGTTCTCTACCGAGCGGCGCGAATCCCTGCGGCGCACCATTCAGCGGACCGCGCGGCGGTGATCACGCTCTACGTGCTCGGCTCGGGATCGAGGGGGAACTGCTGCGCGGTGGAGTCCGAAGGGATGGCGCTGCTGATCGATGCCGGGTTCAGCGCCCGCGAGGTCGAACGGAGGGCCGAGGCCGCGGGGCTCGATATCGCTCAGGTGGCAGGCATCGTGCTCACCCACGAGCACGGCGACCACGCGTGCGGCGCCTCCCTGTTGGCTCGCCGGCTGCAAGTGCCGGTGCTGACTGCGCCTGGCACCTGGAGACATCTGGCGACAACAATGGAGGATGCCGAGCACCGGCCGCTCGGACTCTGCGCTCGGCTGGAGCTGGGTCCGTTCACCATCGAGGCGTGTCCGACCAGCCACGATGCCGCAGAGCCGCTCGCGGTCGTCGTCCGCGGATCCCGGGGCGCTAGCGTGGGCGTTGCATACGACCTGGGCCGGCCGACCACCGCGGTACGCTACCTGCTTCGCAACCTTAGCGCGATCGTGCTCGAGGCCAACCACGACGAGGTCCAGCTTCGCACCAGCGAGTACCCTCCCGTGGTGCAACGCAGGATCGCGGGCTCAGCCGGGCACCTGTCGAACCGGGCCGCAGCCGAGCTGCTGGTGGAGCTCCATCATCCGGGACTGCTGGCCGTCGTGCTGGCTCATCTGAGCCAGCAGTGCAATACGGCGGCGGAGGCCCGGGCCACCGTGGCGCGAGCGCTCCGACGAGTCCGCTTCCGGGGCGCGCTCCATGTGGCTGATCAAGACCGCCCGCTCCAGCCGATCCTTATCGTACAGAGAGTCGGCGTCCAGCTCGCCCTGGCGCTGTAGTTCTTCCCGGTTGTTCTCTTCAGTATTCCGTCACCTCAGGAAACCGGTGACTCCCAGTCGTCAGCCGCCACCGTCCCCGTCCCCAGGTCTTCCACCTCGATTTTCTGGTAGGTGAAGCTCACGTCCTCGAGCACGGTCGCCTGACCATTCACTATTTCCGTGTACTGCTTGATTTCACTGATATTGGCATTGGTCAGCTTGATCCTGTAACCGCGCCCCCCTTCCCCACCCGGCACGCTGACCACGACCGATTTCAGATTCTCATTCTTTGTCATGGCTGCAAAGAACTGCGGTGAGGCGATACCCACCACCTTGGTGAAGGTCACGGGCGAATGCTGGCGTTTCCCGGTCGGAAGCCCTGACGCCGCGTCCCGTGGTGACCTCAGCCCGTGACTGAATCGAGATCCGGCGATGCCCCCCTTACCGGAGAACGCACCCTGCACCTGGCCGTCGACGGTCAGGTTGAAGCCGGCACCACCCCGGGCCACCAGCTTGTCTTGTGCAACGAGGGCCGTCGGCGCGGCGAGGCCAAGCAGTGCGATAACCGAGTACCGGACGATGTTCATGAGATCTCCGAGTGTCGGGCGGGGCCCGGCCTGACGATGGATGAGCCAGGATACGTTACCGCAGTCCCCAACTGTCTGTCGCGATGGTTTTCCCGGGTACGTGCTGGATTTCGATTGTGCCGAAGGTAAATGAGACGTCCTCGAGTTGGCGCCGACGCCAAACGGCTCATGGGATGCGGTCGACACGTAGAATCAGGACATAATCCCCCTGGAGATCGGACCAGGAGATGCGAGGTCTGTTGGGGACATCGATGTAGTCGGTGAACCGAAGCTCGAGCAAACCTCTTTC
>CAZCEE010000357.1:0-2837 GCA_964497165.1 uncultured Schumannella sp.
GAAGTCGTCATGCTGCCCGTCCGCGTGGTGTTCGTGCACCGCCGCTCGGAGTACGAAGAGCTGCTCGACCGCCACGCCACTTTCGGGCAGGCCGAGTTCTTCCTCCGCTCCCGCGGCCGGTCGATCGAGGATGTCGTCGCCCGACACGAGGCGATCGAGGCGGCGCTGCACCTGGTGTCGACGAGCCTGCCCGCGGATGTGCGGCAGGCTCGAGTCGAACGCACCGACCTCGACCGCTACCTGTTCGCCCCCGAAGACATCGTCGTCGCGGTGGGACAAGACGGGCTCGTCGCCAACGTCGCGAAGTACCTCTCGGGGCAGCCGGTGATCGGCGTGAACCCCGAGCCCGGCCGCAACGCGGGCGTGCTGGTGCGCCACGACCCGACGGCCGGCGCGGCGATCATCGACCGCGTGCGTCACGGCCACGCGACGATCGAGCAACGCGCGATGGTGCAGGCGACCCTCGACGACGGACAGACCCTCACCGCGCTCAACGACCTCTACCTCGGCGACCCCGGCCACCAGTCGTCGCGGTACACACTCACCGTTCCGGAGCGCGGCACCGAACGGCAGTCGTCGTCGGGGATCATCGTCGGCACCGGAACGGGCAGCACGGGCTGGTCGTCATCCATCGCCAACGACCGCGAGCTGCTCGACTGGCTGCCGGAAGCGGCATCCGATGCCCTCGCCTGGTTCGTGCGCGAAGCCTGGCCGTCACCCGCCACCGGCCGCGTGCTCGAGTACGGGGCGCTCCAGGCGTCGCAGCGACTCGAGCTTGTCGCCGAGTCGGAGCTGCTCGTGGCGTTCGGCGACGGAATCGAACACGACCGCCTGTCGATCGCCTGGGGCCAACACCTCACCGTCGGCACGAGCGACCACCGCCTCGCCCTCGTCACCGCATGAAGTTCGCGGCATGAAGGTCGCGGCATGAAGTTCGCGGCGCTGCGGGCGCGCTGGTACAAGAGCTACCTCTCCGGCGGGTCGCTGCTCATGGCGGGCGACAACGCCGAGCACGCGATCACCTACCTCGTGATGTGGCAACTGTTCGAGTCGCCGCTGCTCGCCGGTTTCGCCGTGGTCAGCCACTGGCTGCCGCACCTGCTGTTCTCGATCCCGTTCGGCACCCTCGCCGACCGGTTCGACTGCCGGCGGATCATCCAGATCTCGTGTGGCCTGTTCGTCGTCGCCTCCGTCACCTGGGGTGTGCTGCTGCTCAACGAGGCGCTGCAGCCGTGGCACTGCGTCGTGCTGCTGCTCGTGCACGGCTTCGCGAGTGCGCTGTGGCATCCGGCCAACCAGGTGATGCTCTACGACCTGGTCGGCGAGAAAGACCTGCCGAGCGCAGTGCGGCTGATGGCCACGGGGCTGAGTGTCGGGCAGCTGGTGGGCCCGGCCGTCGGCGCGGTGCTGCTGTTCACGATCGGGCCGGCCTGGGGCATGTTCGTCAACACGCTGTTCTACGTGCCGTTCCTCATCCACCTCGCGCTGTCGCCGTTCGACGGCCACGGCAGCCGGGCCGCCGGACACGTGGTTCCCCGGGTGCGTCTACGGGAACTCATCGCCACGGTGCGTGAACTGCCGCGCTACCCCAGCATCCTTCTCGTGATCACGTTGCAGGGGGCCGTCGGGCTGCTCATCGGCGTCGCCCTCATGCCGCTGCTGCCGGAGTTCGGCGACCTACTCGGTCAGGTCGAGTCGGGCCTCGGCTACGGGCTGCTGCTCGTCGCGATGAGTGTCGGCGCCGTGACCGGCGGTCTGGTGCTGGAGAGTGTCGGGCGGCTGCGGGCGACTCCGCTCGTCTCGGCGCTGAGCCAGCTGGTGTTCGCGGCGTGCATTCTGGGGTTCGCACTGTCGCGGGTGTTCCCGCTGAGCCTCGCACTGCTCGTCGTCGCGGGTGCGGCCTCGATCCTGTCGCTGTCGACGTCGCAGACCGTCGTGCAGCTCGAGGCTCCGCCGGCGCAACGCGGCCGGTTCATCGGGGCGTTCAACACGACGAACATGGGGTTCCGAGTCGGCAGCGGCGTGCTGATCGCCGTGCTCGGCGGGCTCGTCGGCATCCCGACTGCCGTCGCCCTCGCGGCCGGCACCCTCGTCGTCGTCTGCATCGCCCTCGCGGCCGTCGCCGCGCGGCTGCGGCCCGCACCCCCCGCGTGATCGGCTATCTGCCCAAATAGCTAGAGCTTTTCGATGGGGGCGATCTTGATGAGCAGACGCTTCTTGCCTGCGGTGTCGAACTGCACTTCGGCGATCGACTTCGTGCCCTGACCCGTCACGGCGACGACGCGCCCGTCACCGAAGTCGGTGTGGCGGATGCGGTCGCCGACATCCAGGGCGAGGTCGCCGTTGTCGCGCACCTTGCCGGTGATCTCGGATGCCCACTCGCGCTTCACGCGCGGCGGGGCCGGGGGCAGGTCGGTCGAGTACGAGAATCCCCGGGCCGGGCCGCCCGCGTAGCCCCGGGCGTTGAGCGCCCGGGGACGCTGACCGCCGCGTGAGGTCGCGTCGCCGGGCGACTGCCGCCAGTCGATGAGCCCCGCCGGGATCTCTTGCAGGTACCGGCTCGGCATCGCGACGCTCGTGTCGCCGAACGACGACCGGGTCATCGACAGCGACAGGAACAGCCGCTTCTTCGCGCGCGTGATGCCGACGTAGAAGAGGCGCCGCTCCTCGGCGAGGCCGCCGGGTTCGCCCGACGAGATGCGGTGCGGCAGCAGGTCTTCCTCGACCCCGGTGACGAACACCGCGTCGTACTCGAGCCCTTTCGCGGTGTGCAGCGTCATGAGCGAGATCGACCCGGATTCGTCGTCGATCTCGTCGGCCGCCGCGACGAGCGCGAC
>CAZCEE010000358.1:0-2811 GCA_964497165.1 uncultured Schumannella sp.
TGACGCCCACCCTCATCCTTGGACAGGATGTACGCGGTGCCCTCGAACTGGGTGTGCGGGGTGACCGAACCCGGCTTGACGACGACCTGACCGCGCTCGACATCCTCGCGCTTGGTGCCGCGGAGGAGCAGACCACAGTTCTCGCCGGCCCAGGCCTCGTCGAGCTGCTTGTGGAACATCTCGATACCGGTGACCGTGGTCTTCTGCGTCGGGCGGATGCCGACGATCTCGACCTCGGAGTTGATCGCGAGGGTGCCGCGCTCGGCGCGACCCGTCACGACGGTGCCACGACCGGTGATCGTGAAGACGTCCTCGATGGGCATGAGGAACGGCTTGTCCTTGTCGCGCACCGGGTCGGGCACGTTGTTGTCAACGGCCTCCATGAGGTCGAGCACCGACTGGGTCCACGCGGCGTCGCCTTCGAGAGCCTTGAGGCCCGAGACGCGCACCACGGGGACGTTGTCGCCGTCGAAGCCCTGGCTGCTGAGGAGCTCACGCACCTCCAGCTCGACGAGCTCGAGGATCTCCTCGTCGTCGACCATGTCGGCCTTGTTGAGCGCGACCAGCAGGTACGGCACGCCGACCTGCTTGGCGAGCAGCACGTGCTCGCGGGTCTGGGCCATCGGGCCGTCGGTCGCGGCAACCACCAGGATCGCGCCGTCCATCTGGGCGGCACCGGTGATCATGTTCTTGATGTAGTCGGCGTGGCCGGGGGCATCAACGTGCGCGTAGTGGCGCTTCGGGGTCTCGTACTCGACGTGCGAGATGTTGATCGTGATGCCGCGCTGACGCTCCTCGGGAGCCGAATCGATCGACGCGAAGTCACGGATGACGTTCACCGACGACGGGTACTTGTCGGCAAGGACCTTCGAGATCGCTGCGGTGAGCGTGGTCTTGCCGTGGTCGACGTGACCGATCGTTCCGATGTTGACGTGCGGCTTGGTCCGCTCGAACTTGGCCTTAGCCACTTTGGGTCCTCCTCAGGACGGATTTCGGTTTACTACTTTAGGGGTTGTTGCTTCAAGGCGTCAGACGCGAGCGTCAGTCGCCCTTCGCCTTCTGGACGATCTCTTCGGCCACGTTCTTCGGGACCTCGGAGTAGGAGTCGAACGTCATGGAGTACACGGCGCGGCCGGACGTCTTCGAACGCAGGTCGCCGACGTATCCGAACATTTCGGACAGCGGGACCTTCGCCGAGACGACCTTGACGCCCGTGGCATCCGTCATCGACTGGATCTGCCCACGACGCGAGTTCAGGTCGCCGATGACGTCGCCCATGTACTCCTCGGGCGTACGAACCTCGACAGCCATGAGCGGCTCGAGCAGAACGGGGTCAGCCTTGCGCGCGGCCTCCTTGTAGGCCATCGAGCCGGCGATCTTGAACGCCATCTCCGAAGAGTCGACGTCGTGCGACGCGCCATCGACGAGGGTCGCCTTGACGCCCACCGTCGGGTAGCCGGCGAGCACGCCGACCTGCATGGCGTCCCGGATGCCGTGGTCGACCGAGCTGATGTATTCGCGCGGAACGCGACCACCGGTGGTGGCGTTCACGAACTCGTAGTTCGTCTCGGGGGTGACCTCGAGCGGCTCGAGCGTGATCTGCACCTTCGCGAACTGACCGGATCCACCGGTCTGCTTCTTGTGGGTGTAGTCGTACTTCTCGACCTTGCGGCGCAGAGTCTCGCGGTAGGCGACCTGCGGCTTGCCGACGTTCGCCTCGACGTTGAACTCGCGCTTCATGCGGTCGACCAGGATGTCGAGGTGCAGCTCGCCCATCCCCTTGATGATGGTCTGGCCGGTTTCCTGGTTCTGCTCGGTGCGGAACGTCGGGTCTTCTTCGGCGAGCTTCTGGATCGCGATGCCCAGCTTCTCCTGGTCGGCCTTCGTCTTCGGCTCGATCGCGACCTCGATGACCGGCTCAGGGAACGTCATCGACTCCAGGATGACCTGGTTGGTCGGGTCGGACAGGGTGTCACCGGTGGTGGTGTCCTTCAGGCCGATGACCGCGTAGATGTGGCCGGCGGTGACGCCGTCGACCGGGTTCTCTTTGTTGGCGTGCATCTGGAAGATCTTTCCGATGCGCTCCTTCTTGCCCTTGGTCGAGTTGATGACCTGCGCGCCGGAGGCGAGCTTGCCCGAGTAGACGCGGATGTAGGTGAGCCGCCCGAAGAACGGGTGGGTCATGATCTTGAACGCGAGCGCCGAGAACGGCTCGGTCGAGTCGGCGTGCCGCTCGATGATCTTCTCTTCGTCGCGCACGTCATGGCCTTCGATCGCCGGCATGTCGAGCGGCGACGGCAGGTAGTCGACGACCGCGTCGAGCATCGGCTGCACGCCGCGGTTCTTGAACGCGGAGCCGCAGAGCACGGGGTAGATCTCGCTCGCGATGGTGAGCTTGCGGATAGCGCCCTTGATCTCTTCGACCGTCAGCTCTTCGCCGCTGAAGTGCTTCTCGAGAAGCACCTCGTCGGTCTCGGCGACGGTCTCGAGCAGCATCTCGCGGTACTCGTTCGCCTTCTCGAGGAGGTCGGCCGGGATCTCTTCGATCGCGTACTCGGCACCGAGCTTCACGTCACCCTTGGCGTCACCGCGCCAGGTGAGCGCGCGCATCTCGACCAGGTCGACGACGCCCTCGAACGAGGACTCCGCACCGATCGGCAGCTGGATGACGAGCGGCTTCGCGCCGAGGCGCTTGATGATCGTCTCGACGGTGAAGTAGAAGTCGGCGCCGAGCTTGTCCATCTTGTTGACGAAGCAGATGCGGGGCACGTCGTACTTGTCGGCCTGACGCCACACCGTCTCGGACTGGGG
>CAZCEE010000359.1:0-2806 GCA_964497165.1 uncultured Schumannella sp.
CGCCGACTACGGTCACGGCGCGATCATGGCCGTACCGGCGCACGACCAGCGCGACCTCGACTTCGCGATCAAGTTCGACCTGCCGGTGCGGGTCGTCATCGACCCGAACGCAGCCGTCACCGGGGCCATCCCGGTGATCACCCCCGAGATGCTCGAAGCTGGCGAGATTCCGGCGCTCGACCCGAAAGGCACCGGTGAGGCGCTGCACGGCGACGGCCGGTTGATCAACTCCGGTCCGCTCGACGGGTTGAGCAAGGCGAACGGTCAGCTCAAGATGATCGAGCTGCTCGAAGAGAAGGGTGTCGGCCGCGCAGCCAAGACCTACCGTTTGCGTGACTGGCTGATTTCGCGGCAGCGTTTCTGGGGCACGCCCATCCCGATGCTGCACGCCGAAGACGGGTCGCTGCACCCGTTGTCGGAGTCGGAGCTGCCCCTACGCCTGCCCTCCACCGAAGGGCTCGACCTGAAGCCGAAGGGCACATCCCCGCTCGGCGGCGCCACCGACTGGATGCAGGCGACGCTGCCCGACGGGCGGCCCGCGCGCCGCGACCCCGACACGATGGACACCTTCGTCGACTCGTCGTGGTACTTCCTGCGCTTCCTCAACCCGACCGACGCAACGAAGGCGTTCGACCCCGCAGAGGCCGCCAAGTGGGCGCCGATCGACCAGTACGTCGGCGGCGTCGAACACGCCATCCTGCACCTGCTCTACGCGCGCTTCATCACGAAGGTGCTGTTCGACCTCGGCTACATCGACTTCACCGAACCGTTCAAAGCCGTACTCAACCAGGGCATGGTGCTCATGGGCGGCTCGAAGATGTCGAAGTCGAAAGGCAACCTCGTCGAATTCGCGGGCGAGCTCGACGCCCACGGCGCCGACGCGTTGCGCCTCACCATGGCGTTCGCCGGCCCGCCCGAAGACGACATCGACTGGGCGGATGTCTCGCCCACCGGTGCATCGAAATTCCTGGCCCGCGCGTGGCGCATCTCGGGTGAAGTGACGTCGAAGCCCACCGTCGAGTGGAAGGGCGGCGACCGCGCACTGCGCCGAGCGACGCACCAGTTGCTCGCCGACGCGCCCGGCCTGCTCGAAGCATTCAAGTTCAACGTCGTCGTCGCGCGGCTCATGGAACTCGTCAACCTGATCCGCAAGACCATCGACTCCGGTCCCGGATCGGGTGACCCCGCCGTGCGCGAAGCGATCGAAGTCGTCGCCGTCGTGGTCTCGCTCTTCGCCCCGTTCACGGCCGAAGACATGTGGGAGCGCCTCGGCTACACCGACAGCGTCGCGTTCGCCGGTTTCCGCAAAGCCGACCCGACCCTGCTCGTTGAAGACCAGGTGACTGCGATCATCCAGGTCGACGGCAAGGTGCGCGACCGGCTCGAGGTCTCGCCGCTGATCGACTCGGGCGAGCTCGAGAAGCTGGCTCGTGCCTCTGAGAACGTCTTGCGGGCGATCGGCGACAGGGAGATCGCGAACGTCATCGTGCGCGCTCCTCGCGTCGTCAATATCGCTACCCGTTAGGTCGGGAGCCGGTCCTTCCAGCTCCCTTCTGGGTTCGGATGTCCCCAGCTCGCTCTGGGGTCTCCCCGCGGGTTCTCGCTTCTGCCTAGCGTCACGGGGTGAGTGCGACTCCCGGCCCCGACCCGCGCCGCGCCCGCGTGAGACGCATGGCCGGGGTCGCGCTCACCATCGTGCTCGTCGGGTTGGGTGTCGCGGTGTTCGTGACAGCGGTGACTCCGCGTGGCTCGACGACCGTCATCGCGCCCGACGACGATGCCACGGCAGCGCCGGTTGAGGCGGTGATCTACGTGCACATCCTCGGGCAGGTGGTGCGGCCGGGGCTCTATGAGTTGCCCGACGGGGCTCGGGCGGTGGATGCTGTCGCTGCCGCGGGTGGGTTCACCGAGCAGGCGGATGCTGCCGGGCTCAACCTTGCCCGCTTCGTGAGCGATGGGGAGCAGATCGTCGTGCCGGCGGTTGGCGAAACGGCAGCTGGCGCGGCGCCCGGGATTGCCGGGGACGGGCGGGTGAACCTCAACACCGCCGACGCCGCTGCGCTCGACACGCTGCCGGGGGTGGGGCCGGCGACGGCGGCGAACATCCTGGCCTGGCGCGAGGAGAACGGGCGATTCGAGTCGGTCGAAGACCTGCTCGACGTCGGCGGCATCGGCGAGGCGAAGCTCGACGCCATCCGCGATCTGGTGACCGTGTGATGCGCCTGCCGCCCCGGTTGCGCCTCCTCCCGGCGGCCGCTCTCGCCTGGCTAGCGGCCGGGATCGCGATCGGGGTGCCGGAGGCCGCCCCCGCTGCGGCGGTGATCGGTGCGCTGGCCACGGGTGGGCTCGCTGTGGCAGCGTTTCGGGTGCGCATCCTTGTGCTGCCCGCCGTGGCGCTGGGGGCGGCCACGCTCGTGGTGGGTGCGATCGCCATCGCCGCGCCGGCTCGCGCCCCCACCGACCTCGTCGAGGCGGCGGATTCGGGGCGGTCGCTCGAACTCGAAGTGACTGTCGGCGGGCGTGCCGAGGAGGGGCGCTTCGCCGGGGTCATTGCGGGCACGTCTGCGCCGGTTCTGGTGTTCGCCGACCCCGGAATGTCCCCGCCCATCGGGTCGACTGTCGCCCTCCGCGGCGACCTCGAGTCCACCGCGCCTGGGGAGGATGTCGCGTTCCTGCTGTTCCCACGTGGTGACCTCAAGGTCGTGCAAGAGCCGCCACCTCTGCTGGCGTGGGCGCACGGCATCCGTTTGGCGTTCCTCGACGCGAGCCGAGGATTGCCCGAACCGGGCGGCGGGCTGCTGCCGGG
>CAZCEE010000360.1:0-2803 GCA_964497165.1 uncultured Schumannella sp.
TAAATTGCCCTTTCGCATCCGCTCAGCTCGCAGGCGCGACACGCGCGGCCAGGCGCTCGTAGAGTTCGCCCTGGTCCTGCCGCTGCTCGTGCTGATCATGCTGGGCGTCATGCAGTTCGGCCTGTTGTTCTGGACGCAGATCACGCTCACGCAGGTCTCCCGTGACACCGGGCGCTGGGCTGTCTCGCAGGCCGCCGACTGTAAGCTGCCGGCGGTGGGCGCCGATATCGCGGGGCAGGCCAACGCGATCGCCGCAAACTCCACGCTGTTCGGATGGAACGCGTCGAACCAGCTGACGGTGTCATCCGGGCCGGAGTACGAGGATCTGACGCCCTTCCCCCACACCAGCGCGGGATGCCCGCCGGCCGACAACCGTGAGATCTGGAACGTGCGCTTCGAGCTGAGCCACACGGTGCCCGTCTTCCTGCCCATGTTCGGCGAGACGTTCACCCTGCGTTCCGAGGTCCAGTTCCGGATGGAGCCGGCGCCCCAGTGAGACTGATCCGCTCCAGGGATCGCACCGAGCGAGGCCAGGTCCTCGTCATGGTGGCGGCCAGCCTGACCGTGCTCCTGGGCTTCTCCGCGCTCGTCGTCGACATCGGGATGATGTGGAACGCGCAGCAGGTGCACCGCGGCATCGCGGACGCGGCGGCCCTTGCCGGCGCGCAGGAACAGCAGATCTACGGCGTCAGGGGCATCAACGCCGAGGCACGCGAGGAGGCTCGCTACGCCGCCATGACGACCATCCGTGATCGGATCGGCGCTACCGAGCTGCCCACGTGCGCGGTCGGCGGCACACCGACGAGCGATCTCGATAACGACGGCAAGCTGGGCTACCCCGCAGACATTCGCAATTGTGCGTTCCCTGGGACCGGCTACACGGCGTCCGTACTGGCACCGTCGCCCATCTGCGCCAATTGCGATGCAGATCGGTCCTTCATGGTCGAGGTCCAGAGCAACGTGCCCACCATCCTCGCCGGCCTCTTCGGGCAGGACGGCTGGAACGTGCGCAAGACCTCGGTGGCCGCCATCACCTACAGCGCGGACTTCGCCGTGCTGACGTTGCGACCACCGGTGCCGAACGTCTCCACGAACGCGGCCGACGTGGGGATCAACGGTGGCTCAATCCTCCACGTGTCGATCGGCGACATCGGGACGAACACGAACGTCGTCCTGACCGGTGGGGGCAGCACGATCCACATCGACCCGGGCTACAAGGTCCATCACTACGACACGGTGCCGCACCCCTCCTGGACCGGCATGGCGCCCGCCAAGAAGCTCGTCAACCTCATCGAGGACCCGATGCACGCCTATCCCTCGCAGACGGGGGCGGCGACCTACGCCACCCTGGCCGCGGCGCGGATGAGCACCGCCGAGTGCGACGCGGCACGCGCCGCGGTGCCGCTGGAGTACAAGTGGGGCGGCGTGTCCATCAGCGCGCTCCCTGACGTCACCAAGATCCAGTGCCTGAGACCCGGGATCTACAGCTTCATGCCGATTGCGTCCACCGGCGAGATGATCCTCTTCGCGCCCGGCGTCTATTTCCTCGACCTCGGCCTTCGCGTCAGAAGCGTCGCGATCGGGGGGTACCTGGGCGCGCCGCAGACAGGTGTCGCCCTTGTCTTCAACGAGACTGTCGCGGGCCGGCTCGACGCGAACAACTCCGAGGTCTTCGCGCTGAACGCCGGCGAGGCTTTTGGTGGGGGAGATGGTGCGGAGGCGGCGCCCGCGCTTGCCGCCAACGGTGCGGCGATTCAGACGGGCGGCGACACGAATCTCGCCATCACACTGATGGTCACCAAGGACCCCAACTGCGTCCCGGTGCTGCCCTATCCGACGACCTGCAACGACACGGGCAACGCCGCGCTGAACATGGCGGGCGGCGGCTCGCTCTACCTGGCGGGCGTGCAGTACGCGCCCACGGACAACGTGACGTTCAGCGGTGGCTCGGCCGGCGACGGCCAGGCGGGTCGCATCGTGGCGTGGACGGTGAAGTACTCCGGCGGAACGCGCATGACGCAGCAGTACCCCGGCGAGCGCGAGGGCAACGGCATCCTGCGGCTGGACGCCGCGTGCACCGGTGCCGGCGCGACGAGCATGTCCAACGCCCTCTGCAACCCGTAGAGCACGGGCTACGGAACCAGGACCACCTTCCCCGCGTGGCGCGACTCGATCAGCTCGAAGCCGCGCTCCCAGTCCGCGAGATCAAGCCGATGCGTGAGGATCGGCGAGACGTCCAGCGCGCCTGAACGCAGAAGGGCCTGCGTCCGCTCCCACGTGTCGTAGATCCGACGCCCGTAGATCCCGTACAGGCGGATCCCCTGCTGGATCACGCGGTCGGAGAGGTCCATGGGCACGGGCTCGGAGAAGATGCCGAGCAGGCTGATGCGTCCACCGCGCGTCACGATTGCCAGGGCCTGGTCGAGGGCCGGCGCCGCCCCGCTCATCTCGAGGATCACCTCCACGCCGTCGCCCCCGGTCGCCTGCCCAATGCGCTCGATCGTGTCCGGCGCCGTGGCCTCGAGGGCCAGGTCGGCTCCCATGGTCCGCGCCAGGTCGAGCCGATACGCCTCGGTGTCGGTGGCGATCACCAGCGCCGCGCCCGCCGCCTTCGCGATCCCCACGGCGCACAGGCCGATCGGCCCGCAACCGGTGACCGCCACCGTGCGTCCCTCGATGGGCTCCACGAACGCGGCGTGCACCGCGTTGCCCATCGGCTCCTGGAGGGCGACGACCGCCGGATCCAGCCCGTTGCTCTCGATGGCGTTCGTCTCGGGGATGACGACGTACTCGGCGAACCCGC
>CAZCEE010000361.1:0-2800 GCA_964497165.1 uncultured Schumannella sp.
CCGGATCGACCTCCGTGATCGCGAAGTGGAGATGCGGCGCGCCGGCCCGCGCGTCGATCCCACAACTGCCGTGGGATCAGGTGCGCCCCGCGCCCGTCGTACTCGTGAGCGGCACCGAGACGGTGCTGGCCGATCGGGCGATCCGGCTGCTGCGCGACATTCTGCGCGCCGAAGACCCGAGTCTCGAGGTGTCCGACATCGACGCCGGCGCCTACGCTCCGGGTGAGTTGATCACCCTCGCGAGCCCCAGCCTGTTCGCGGAGCCTCGCCTCATCCGGGTCGAGAACGTCGACAAGATGACGGATGCCTTCCTCGACGAAGCGTTCGCCTACTTCCAGGCACCGGCCGACGAGACCTACGTCGTGCTGCGCTACCCGAGCGGTACCCGCGGTAAGAAGCTGCTCGACGCGGTGCGAGCCGGAACCGGCGGCGGCATCGAGATCATCTGCGCCGAACTCAAGCGCGACAGCGACAAGCAAGACTTCGTGGCCGCGGAGTTCGCCGCCGCTCGCCGCAAGATCACCGGCCCTGGCCTGCGCGCCCTCGTGAGCGCCTTCTCCGACGACCTCGCCGAACTCGCCGCCGCGTGCCAGCAGCTGCTCGCCGACACGACCGACGACGTCACCGAAGAGACGGTCGGCAAGTATTACGGCGGTCGCGTCGAGACCAGCGCGTTCGCGGTCGCGGATGCCGCCATCGCCGGCCATCACGGCGAAGCGCTCGGCCTGCTGCGGCACGCTCTCGCCTCCGGCGCCGACCCGGTTCCGATGGTCGCCGCGTTCGCGAGCAAGATCCGCACGATGGCGAAACTCTCCGGTGCTCGCGGTTCGTCGAACGAGCTCGCCCAGCGCTTCGGCCTCGCGCCGTGGCAGGTCGACCGCGCCAAACGCGACCTGCAGGGCTGGACCGATGCCGGCCTCGGCCGCGCCATCCAGTCGCTCGCCGAAGCCGACGCCCAAGTGAAGGGCGGCGGCCGCGACCCCGTCTACGCGCTCGAGGTCATGATCGGGCAACTCAGCGACCGCTCCCGGCGCTAAGCGTCCGCACACGACGAAGGCCCCCATCCCGCAGGATGAGGGCCTTCGCGAAAGTGTTACTTGGCGACCTTGGCTGCCTTGACCGGCTTGGCGCTGCCGAGTGCGGCGACGGCCTTGGCGATCGCGGACTTGCGGTTGGCAGCGTTGTTGGCGTGGATGACGCCCTTGCTGGTCGCCTTGTCGAGCTTCTTGGTGGCGACGGCGAGTGCGGCCTGCGCCTTGCCAGCGTCGCCCGCGGCGACAGCCTCGCGGGTGACGCGGACGGCGGTCTTGACCTCGCTCCGGACGGCCTTGTTGCGGTCTTGAGCCTTCTTGTTGGTTCCGATGCGCTTGATCTGCGACTTGATGTTGGCCATGCGTGATGACTGCTTTCGTTGAAGTGGGAAACGGTGTCTACCCGGAGCGACTGTGTTCAGCAAACGCCGGGGCGTTTCCGGATCAACCGCGTGGGAGGACCACGCGGAAACCAAGGGGCTACGTTACCGGATCGCGGAGGGCAGAGCAATGTGGGTGGTGCGCCTGTGGGCGGATCCGGGGGTTCGCCCCACTGTGCAGGCCCGGCCGCATCCGTAGTTTCGAGTCATGACCACCGAAACTCTCACCCCGTCGATCGAGTCGACGGCCCCCGCCACCGCACCCGCGACGACCGAGACCAACACCTACAGCGTGCTCGGCCTCGTGCTGTCCATCCTCTCAATCCCCACCGGCATGGGTCCGCTGGCGATCGCCGGCATCATCCTGGGATACATCGGCCGAGGCAAAGAGCCCGCATCCGTCACGACGGCTAATTGGGCGATCATCGTCGGGCTGCTGTCGCTGTTCGGCTGGGTCATCCTGGCCGTCATCGGCTTCGTGATGTTCGCCCCCTTCGCCCTTGGCGCCTGGGCGGCCAGCTGGGTCTGGATGTGACCTAACCCTCGGCACTCCACGGGAGGGGCTCGCGACTGAAGTACGCGGGCCCCTCTTCGCCGAGCGCGTGGTGAACCCGCGCCGTCATCTCGTCGCCCATCGGCGGCATCCCGTCGAGCGGGAACCAGGCGACCTCGCTCGCTTCCCCGTCGACAGGCTTGGGGTCGCCGCCGAGGTAGCGGCAGCGGAACGTCAGGTCGAGGTACTGCGCTTCGTCGCCGTTCTCGTAGCGGATCTGACGGGTCACCCAGGTCGAGGTGAGCCACTGCACCTCGATGCTCACGTTGGCTTCCTCGAGCGCTTCGCGCACGAGCGTCACGGCCGGCTCCTCGCCGGGGTCGATGATGCCGGTGATCGGGGTCCACTCGCCGGTGTCGGACCGCCGGATCAGCAGGATGCGGTCAGCGTCGACCACGACCGCCGTAGCACCCGCCAACCACAGCGGCTCTTGGCCGATCTTCTCGCGGAGGTCTCTGACGAAGTCGGGGATCGGCATCCCTCGATGCTGGCACATCCTCGCGCACGGGCGAGGCTCTGCGCGATGAGACAATGACACGTCATGCTCCGCGCCAGCTCTCCCTTGCCTCCGGCCGCGACCGACCCATCGCGCATCCGGAACTTCTGCATCATCGCGCACATCGATCACGGCAAATCGACCCTCGCCGACCGCATGCTCGGCATCACCGGCATCGTGAGCGACCGCGACATGCGCGCGCAGTACCTCGACCGCATGGACATCGAGCGTGAGCGCGGCATCACCATCAAGAGCCAGGCGGTGCGGATGCCGTGGGCAGTCGAGGGGACGACGTACGCCCTCAACATGATCGACACCCCCGGGCACGTCGACTTCACCT
>CAZCEE010000362.1:0-2790 GCA_964497165.1 uncultured Schumannella sp.
TAAAGAGAACCCTCCGCAGCTCGCGAAGACCGAGCCGTACAAGACGCACCTCGCCTATGTGAAGGAGCGGCGCACCGACGCGGAGGCGGCACAGCTTCTCGACGAAGCGCTCGATCAGCTCCGGTCTCGCCGCGGTGGTACCACGGCCTGAGGCCGTGAGCGGGCTGCCGGCACGCGACTAGCCTTCGTCGCTCGCGGTCCAATACCGATCGCGGTCGATGAGTCCTTCGGGGACTTCGGCTGCGGCATCCTGGTCGACGAAGAAGACGGTGCGCTTGCGCCCGCGCACCCCGGCGACCGGAACGGATGCGACGTTCGCGTCGGCGAGGGCGAGACCGAGGGCGCCGGCCTTGTCGGCACCGGCGAGCACGATCCAGATGCGTTCCGACGCGTTGATCACCGGGAGGGTGAGCGACAAGCGCTCCGCCGGAGGCTTGGGCGAGTTCGTTTCGGCGACGACCTTCTTGACCGACTCCAGCACCGTCTCGTGGTCGGGAAAGAGCGAGGCGACATGGCCGTCGGGTCCGACGCCGAGGAAGGTGATGTCGAACACTGTGTCGCCGAGTTCCGTCGCGTAGGCGGCGGCGGCATCGTCGATCGTCGCGTGGTCACCGGGCGCCGGGAACGGATGCAGGTTCTCCGGCGGAACCGCGAGGTGCTCGAGCAACGCCTCGCGGGCCTGCGTCTCGTTGCGGTCGGCGTCGCCGCGGGGGAGATAGCGCTCGTCGCCCCACCAGAAGGCGACACGCGACCAGTCGATGCCCTCACGGGCCGGGTTTTGCGCGACCGCGGCCAGCACGGCGATTCCGCTCGAGCCGCCGGTCAAGCACACGTCGATCGTCGGGTGCTCGTCGAGCAGGTCGATCACCTTCGTGAGAAAACGGGCCGCAACGCTGGCCTCCAGGCTCGCCGCATCCGGATGCACCAGCACTCGTCGTTCGCTCGTCATCGAGTGGGGCCTTCCTGTCGCACGACGTCGCCGAAGAGCTCGTCAGGATCGAGCCTACGCAACTCCTCAGCGAGGCAGTCCCGGAGGCTGCGGCGGGGAAGGGCGATGTCATGCGTCGGTTGGTTCGGCTGCGTCAGCGTTGCCACGCCCCCGCCGTCGCGCGACAGCACGACCGACCCTGAGGCGCGGTCGAGCCGAACGCTGTGGATGCCGTTGGGCCCGTCTCCGGGTTTCTTGATGACGAGGTCGACGGCGACCTGCAGTTGCAGGCCGAGCCACTGCGCGAGCAACTCCGTCGACGGCGAGTCGGCCGAACCGACGACGGATACGCCGGTCACCGGCTCGTAGGGCGGCTGATCGAGCACCGCCGCGAGTTGGGCGCGCCACAGGGTCAACCGGGTCCACGCGAAGTCGGTGTCACCGGGGGTGTAGTGCGCTCCGAGTCGCACCAGCGCCTCGACGGGGTCGGCAGCGGCCGCAGCATCGGTGATGCGGCGCGTTCCGATACGACCGAGCGGCGAGGCATGCGGATCGGGCGGCGCCTCGCCCGGCCACCAGACCACGACGGGCGCGTCGGGCAGCAGAAGACCGGTCACCAGGCTCTCGGCGTCGGTTGTCGTTTCACCGCTGGCGTGCAAGACGACGACCTCACTCGCGCCCGCGTCCCCGCCTACCCGGATTTCGGCATCCAGCCGGGTGTCGGCGTCAGGTGTCGTGCTGAGCACGATGACGCGCATCGGGTGCTCCCGCGAGGCGTCGTTCGCCGCCTCGATCGCGGCCTCGTCGGTGCGTCCGGCGCTGGAGATCACGAGCGTGAGCACCCGCCCGAGCGCGACGGCTCCGCCCTCTTCCCGCACCTTGACGAGCGCCTTAGAGACGGCGCTCACCGTCGTGTCGGGCAGGTCGACGATCACGGGCGCCTCCAGACGTGTCCGCCGCGGGCGAGTAGCGCATCCGCAGACGGCGGCCCCCAAGTTCCCGGGCGGTATTGCTCGAGCGGTCCGCCGATGCGCTCCCAGTACTCTTCGATCGGGTCGAGGATCTTCCAGGACAACTCGACCTCTTCGTGCCGCGGGAAGAGCGGCGGGTCGCCGAGCAGCACGTCGAGGATGAGTCGCTCGTAAGCTTCGGGGCTCGCCTCGGTGAACGCGTGGCCGTAGCCGAAGTCCATCGTGACGTCGCGCACCTGCATCCCGGCTCCTGGCACCTTCGAACCGAACCGGATCGTGACGCCCTCGTCGGGCTGCACCCGGATGACGAGCGCGTTCTGGCCGAGCGCCGACGTCTGGCTTTCGGCGAACAAGTACTGCGGGGCGCGCTTGAAGACGACAGCGATCTCGGTGACCCGTCGCCCGAGCCGCTTGCCAGCGCGAAGGTAGAAGGGCACCCCCGACCAGCGACGGGTGTTGACATCGAGGCGCAGGGCCGCATACGTCTCGGTCTGGGAGGTCGGGCTCATCCCGTCCTCCTCGAGGAAGCCCAGCACCCGTTCGCCGCCCTGCCAGCCACCGGCGTACTGTCCGCGCGCGGACACCAGCGAGAGGTCTTTCGGCAGGTGAACGGCCGACAACACCTTCTCCTTCTCGGCCCGGAGGTCGCCGGCATCGAAGGAGACCGGCTCTTCCATCGCGGTGAGGGCGAAGAGCTGCAAGAGGTGGTTCTGGATGACGTCGCGCGCCGCACCGATGCCGTCGTAGTATCCGGCCCGTCCGCCGACGCCGATGTCTTCGGCCATCGTGATCTGCACGTGGTCGACGTAGCGTTCGTTCCAGATCGGTTCGTAGAGCTGATTGGCGAACCGCAACGCCAGGATGTTCTGAACGGTCTCTTTGCCGAGGTAA
>CAZCEE010000363.1:0-2773 GCA_964497165.1 uncultured Schumannella sp.
ATAACCGCTGAAAGCATCTAAGCGGGAAGCCGGCTTCAAGATGAGGTCTCCCACAGGGTTAACCTGGCAAGGCCCCCAGCTAGACGACTGGGTTGATAGGCCGGATGTGGAAGTGGGGACTAAAGACCCATGGAGCTGACCTGTACTAATAAGCCGATAACTTGATAACACACAGTTTTGCATGGTCTGTGAAAACAGATTGCTGCTCGCGTCCACTTGTAGCTCTTGACGTACGGTCGAGAGCGCCGACTTCGATGGGCCCTTTGGGCTGTATCGGTCGGCAAATAGGCTAAGTCAATAGTGTTACGGCGGCCATAGCGAAGGGGAAACGCCCGGTCACATTCCGAACCCGGAAGCTAAGACCTTCTGCGCCGATGGTACTGCAAGGGTGACCTTGTGGGAGAGTAGGACACCGCCGGACTTCTTTCAGAAAGGGGTTACCCGCACGCTCGGGTAGCCCCTTTCTTCGTTAACCATCACTTCGTGAATCCCAGGAGCCCCGATGAGCGACCCGTCGTCACGGCGGCCGAAGCCGCGGACCGATCGCAAGCCGCCGACCGGTAGGCCCGCCGACCGGAAGCCGTACGATCGCAAGCCGACCGACGGCAAGCCCGTCGAGCGCAAACCGTACGATCGCAAGCCGACCGACGGCAAGCCCGTCGAGCGCAAACCGTACGATCGCAAGCCGACCGACGGCAAACCCGTCGAGCGCAAGCCGTACGATCGCAAGCCGCGAGACGGCGCTTCGTCTGACCGCAAACCGTACGACCGCAAGCCGTACGACCGCGCCGCCGCCGGATCCGAGCGTCGTCCGCCGAGTCCCCGCGAAGACGATGATCGGCCGCGCCACGACGACCCAGAGATTCCAGAAGACGTCACGGCGAACCTGCTCGACAAGGTCGCCCGCGCCGAACTGAAGACCCTCAGCAAGGACAACGCCGATTGGGTCGCTCGCCACCTCGTGATGGCGGGCCGTTTGATCGACGACGATCCGGAGCTAGCGCACAAGCACGCCCAGGCGGCGGGCCGCCGAGCGGGACGCATCGCCGTCGTTCGCGAGTCGGTCGGGATCACCGCCTACGCGCTGGGCGAGTTCGAACTCGCCCTCCGCGAGTTGCGCACTTACCGTCGCATTTCCGGTCACGACGACCAACTTCCGCTCATGGTCGACAGCGAGCGCGGCATCGGACGCCCCGAGAAGGCACTCGAGCTCGGGCGTTCTGTTTCCCGTGCGACGCTCGAGGCTCCCGTGCAGGTGGCTCTGGCGATCGCGATGTCGGGGGCGCGCCTCGACCTCGGGCAGCCGGAGGCGGCTCTCACCGAGTTGCACATCCCGCAGCTCGACCCGGAGCGCGCGTACGCCTGGAGTCCGGCGCTGTTCGACGCGTACGCGACCGTGCTCGAGGATCTGGGTCGCGACGACGAAGCCGAACAGTGGTGGCAGCGTTCCGACCGGGCGACGATCGCGCTGGAACGCGCGGCGATTCCCGATGGCGAAGACACGGTCGAGATCATCGACGAGGACTGGGATCCGGATGTCCCGCACTGAGCGGAGCGCAACCAGCACCCCGCTCGACGGCATCGACGTTCTGCTCGCCGACCTCGACGGGGTCGTCTACCGCGGCGACGATGCGATCCCGCACGCGGTGGAGAGCCTCAACCGCGCGCAGGCCTCGATCCGTGTCGGGTATCTCACCAACAACGCGTCGCGCACCGATGCGACGGTCGCGACCCATCTGACCGATCTCGGACTCACCGTCGCGCCGAGCGATGTCGTCACCTCGCCGCAGGCCGCTGTGAAACTTCTCGCCGATCTCGTCGAGCCGGGCAGCCGCATCCTCGTCGTCGGGGGTGACGGCCTCGTCACCGAGGTCGAACGCGCCGGCTTCGTCGTCGTGCGCTCCGCCGACGACGCCCCGGCAGCCGTCATCCAGGGCTTTGCGCCGCACGTCGCCTGGACAGATCTCGCCGAGGCCGCGTACGCCCTGCGCACCCCTGAGGGAGCGGAGGGCATTCCGTGGGTTGCGACCAACACCGACTGGACGATCCCGCAGGCCCGCGGCACGGCTCCGGGTAACGGCACGCTCGTGTCGGCCGTCCACACCGCCGTCGGGCGGCTCCCCGTCGTGGCAGGAAAGCCCGAGCGTGCGATCTTCGACGCTGCTGCGACCCGCTTCGCGGCATCGGCTGCGCTCGTCGTCGGCGACCGGCTCGATACGGATGTCGTCGGCGCCAACCGAGCGGGCATGGCGTCGGCTCTCGTGCTGACCGGGATCGACGGCCCGAAGCAGGTGCTCGCCGCCGACCCCGACTCGCGTCCCACCTTCCTGCTCGGCGACCTGCGCGACCTGTTCGCCCCCTACCCGGCCGTGGTGACCAGCGAGAAGCGCGGCACGAAGCTCGTGACTGTCGGCACGGCCATCGTCAAGGTCGACGGCCGTGCGGTGACGCTCGCGCGCGCCGGCGACCCGGTCGACGTGCTGCGTGCCGCCGCCGCCGCCATTTGGGGATCGGGTGCCCCGATCTACGCCCTCGAGGTCGCCCCCGAGCTCTACGCCTCCCAGCTATCGTGGGGATCATGACCGACGACGCTGTGTTCGACGATGAGGGTGGCGCCCTGCTCTCGCGGCTGAAGGTCATCGAAGATCAGCCGCTCGAGACTCGCGCCGAGCGTCTCGCACAGGTCTACGAGGAGCTGCGCGCGACGCTGGAATCCGGGGACAGCCGCGCCGGCGACGCTCGGCGAGGGCGACGTCTTCTGCCCGTTGCGGGG
>CAZCEE010000364.1:0-2759 GCA_964497165.1 uncultured Schumannella sp.
ACGCCGACCGCCTAGCCAAGACCTACCCGAACATCGACGTCGATCCCGACGTGCTGTTCGTTCAAGACGGCACGATCGTCACGAGCGCCGGCACAGCATCCGGAATCGACGCGGCCCTGCACATCATGCGCGTCGAGCACGGCGCCGCCGCCGCCAACGTAATCGCCCGCCGCATGGTCGTGCCGCCGCAGCGCGACGGGGGGCAAGCGCAGTACATCCCGACCCCGATCCCCGAGCGCCGCGCCGACTCGTTCGCCGAGGTGACCGACTGGATGCTCGAGAACCTCGATCAGGACCTCACGATCGACCAACTCGCCCGCAGAGCGCTCATGTCGTCACGCACGTTCGCCCGTCGCTTCCGGGCCGACCTGGGCACGACCCCGGCGGCGTGGCTCAACCGGCAGCGGATCCTGCGCGCCCAGCAACTGCTTGAGCAGACGGATGCCGGACTCGAAGAGGTCGCGCAGCTCGCCGGATTCGGCACCGCGGCGGTCATGCGACACCACTTCCTCAAGGTGTTGCAAACCACCCCGACCGCCTATCGGCGTGCGTTCTCCTGCCGACTCGACGAGTCGATGGCAAGTTAGGCGGCTCGCGCCACGACGACGCGGCCGGCCGGCCCGATCTCGACGAAATCATCTTCGAGGTAGGCCGCGTGACCCGGACCGAGGCCGCTTGCCGACCCTGCGAGCACGAGCGCGATCCCGGGGCCCGCAACCGATACCGACCCGCCCCCCTCGACAACGAGCAGCCGCCACCCCGCCCCCACGGGCGCGAACACGGCGACTCCGTCGCGTTCTCCGGCGCGCAGCCGTGGATCGGCGACCGGTGTGAAATCGACGATGCGCAGCAGTTCTGACACTTCCACATGTTTCGGGGTCAGGCCGCACCGCAGCACGTTGTCCGACGGCCCCATCAGCTCCACCCCGAGCCCCGACAGGTACGCGTGGATGTTGCCTGCCGGCAGGTACAGCGCCTCCCCGCTGCCCAACACGACGGTGTTCAGCAGCAGCGAGATCGCGATCCCCGGATCGCCGGGATAGTGCTCGGCGACTGTCCGCACGGTCGCCCACGAATCGCCCTCGGCATCCTGGGCGGCCGCCGTGACGACATCGACCACCGAGGCGACATCAGGATGCCCCGACAGCAGCCATTCGAAGAGCGGCCGGATGTCGGCATCCGTTCGCAGCTCAGGGAAGATCCCGGGATGCCCGGCATCGAGAACCTTCCGCGTCTCAGCGGCGGACCGGAACCCGCAGAGCGCACGGAACTCGTCGCTCAGCGCGTAGAGCATCTCGGGCTTCGCGTGCGGATCCTTGTAGTTGCGATGCGGAGCGTCGAGCGGTATGCCTGCGGCGTTCTCGCGCGCGAAGCCGTCCTGCGCCTGGGCGGTCGTCGGATGCACCTGCAACGAAAGCGGTGATCCCGCCGCGAGGATCTTCAGAAGGAACGGCAGCTCCCCTGCGACGTCGCGCAGGTCGCCGTCGCGGCCGACGAGCCGTGCGGGTGAGCCGGGGTGGGTGCCCAGCCAGAGCTCCGCCTGGGGCCGGCCATCGGGAGCGACGCCGAGTAGCTCCGGAATGAGCGTCGTCGAGCCCCACGCGTAGTCGCGCGGCTCATTGGTGATCTCCACGAACATTGCGGCCACACATCCCATCGGTGATTGCACCAAAGTACCAACGCCGTTGGTGCTCGCCCGCTGCGCTCCTAGGCTCCCGCCATGAGCTTCAGCCCCCTGACCAGTGACTTCTACGGCTTCGAGAACGCACTCGAGGACCGCGAGAAGGCGGTGCTCGCGAAGCTGCGGCACTTCCTCGAGACCGAGGTCAAGCCGATCGTCAACGACCACTGGGCCCGGGCCGAGTGGCTGCCGACGTCGGTTGTGAAGGGCCTCGCCGAGATCGGGGTCTTCGGGATGCCGTGGAAGGAGACCCAGCCGTTCGAGAACTCGGCAGTCTTCCGTGGCTGGGTGGCGCTCGAGCTGGCGCGAATCGACGCCTCAGTCGCGACGCTCGTCGGGATGCAGAACGGCCTCGTGATGGGCGCGGTCGGCGTCGCCGGGTCGCCCGAACAGCGCGCCGAATGGCTGCCGAAGTTCGCGAGCGCCGAGTGGCTCGGCTGCTTCGCCCTCACCGAGCCGCTGTCGGGCTCGGACTCGGCGCGCGGCCTGCGCACGGTCGCCGAACGCGACGGCGACGACTGGGTGATCACGGGCGAGAAGCGTTGGATCGGCAGCGGCACGATTGCCACCCACGCGATCGTCTGGGCCAAGAGCGCCGAAGACGGCGAAGTGAAGGGCTTCCTCGTGCCTACCGACACCCCCGGCTGGTCGGCATCGAGGATCGAGAACAAGCAGGCCCTGCGCATCGTGCAGAACGCCGACATCACCCTCGACAAGGTGCGGGTGCCCGCAGCGATGAAGCTCGCGAACGCCAACTCGTTCCGCGACACCGCGGCCGTGCTGCGCCTCACCAGAGCCGAGGTTGCCTGGGCCGCCGTCGGCAACTCGGTCGGCGCCTACGAAGGCGCGGTGAAGTACGGCGCGCAGCGGGAGCAGTTCGGGAAGACGATCGACGGCCACCAGCTCATCCAGGAGCACTACGCCAAAATGCTCGGCAACATCACCTCCTCCATCGCCCTCTGCACGCGGGTCTCGGCGATGCTCGACGAGGGCACCCAGAAAGACGAGCACGCGGCGCTCGCCAAGGAGTTCGCCGCCTCGCGGATGCGCGAGACCGTGGCATGGGCTCGCGAGAGCA
>CAZCEE010000365.1:0-2758 GCA_964497165.1 uncultured Schumannella sp.
ATGGCGGCGCTGGGCTGCGTTCCCGAAGAGCCGGGGTCGAGCCGCGCGGCGAGCCAGTCGGCGACGGCGGCGGCCTCCTCGGCGACCGTCTCGGCGAACACGACCTCGACCGTGCGGCTCGAGGCGACGGGGCTTGCCTCGAGCTGCTCGACCGCCACCCCGCGACCGGCGAACGGTGCGACGAGATGATTCGCCGCCGCCAGGATGCCGGTGCCGTTGCGCCAACTCGTCGAGAGGGCGAAACGCGCCTCCGCCTCGAAGAGGTCAGCGAACTGATCGAGGTTCGCCGCGCTCGCCCCGCGCCAGCCGTAGATCGACTGGTTCGGGTCACCGACCGCCATCACTGCTGCCCCCTTGAATAGTTCCGCGAGCAACCGGGTCTGCACGACCGACGTGTCCTGGTACTCGTCGAGCAGCACGACGCGATACCGGTCGCGCAGGTCAGCTCCGAGGGCGGGTTGTTTCTGTGCGATGCGCAGGGCGAGGGCGACCTGGTCGGCGTATTCGACGACACCACGGCGTACCTTCTCGGCGTCGTACTCGGCGGCTAGGTCGGCAAGTACCCCGAGAGCTCCGAGCTGTTCGGCGAGTTCGACGGCGGGCAACCGAAGGAAGCGGTCGACGGGATCGTTCGTCGGCAGGTCCGCAAGCGCGCCGAGCCGGGCGCCGAGATCGCGAAGTTCGTCGAGGTCCCCCGCGTGCTCCGCCACACCGCGGGCGACGGCGAGCAACGCCTTGGTGAGCGCATCGAGGTTCTTGCCGAGATCCGGAAGGCGCGCATCCCGGCTGCGGATGACGACCCCGCGCGCGAGCTGCCAGGCCGCCGCCTCGCCGAGCACCGGGGCGTCGCCCTCGCGCCCGAGCAGGATCGCGGAGTCACGGTAGAGGGTGTTCGCGAACGAGTTGTAGGTCGCCACGACCGGGGCGTCGAAGACATCCCGAGGCGGCAGCAGCCCGGCGACGTCGAGCTCTGCGATGCGCTCGCGGATGCGCAGACCCAGTTCGCCCGCCGCCTTGCGGGTGAAGGTGAGCCCCAGCACGTGCGCCGGCTCGACGAAGGCGTTGGCGAGCAGCCAGAGCACCCGGTTCGCCATCGTCTCGGTCTTGCCCGAACCGGCCCCCGCGACGACGAGGGCGGGAGACAGCGGTGCCTCGATGACCGCCTGCTGTTGCGCCGTCGGGTGCTGCGGCGCCACCCCGCGCACCGTCGCGAGCGCCTCGGCGATGTCGATCGAGCTGACTGCTGCGCTCACGGGCCGCACCCCCTCACTCTCCACTGACGGCCCCGACCCGATGCAGGCGCAGCTCGGGCACGGCGCCGAGCCCGTAGCCGCCGACCTCGAGCACGCCCTCGAACGTGGCCGCCGCCATGCCGATCGCCACCTGACGGATGCGTTCCCGGAAAGCCTCGAGCCCCTCCTCGCCGAGCGGTGCCTGCACACCCTCGCGGTACTTTCTGCCGTCGACGCCCGACTTGACGTAGAGCAGCTTCGCGCCGCCCGGGCGGTGCTCACCGAGGTCGGCGAGAGCCTCGTCGAACAACCCGGCGCGGTAGGCGAGCTGGTACGCGCCGAGTTGCGCGGTGCCGTCGATCTTCGCCTGGTTGGTCACCGGGCTGCCGGTCTTCAAGTCGACGATCACCACGCTGCCGTCGGCCGCGCGCTCGACGCGATCAGTCTTTCCCCGGAGCAGTGCGCGATCGATCTCGAGCTCGAAAGGCAACTCAGCCCCGGCCGCGACCACGCCGTTGGTGGCGACGTCGCCGAGATACGCCGCAATCCCGTCGGCGAGCACGCGGGCGCTGCGCCGATGGTGCTCGGCAAGCCACGGCGACTCGAAGAGCAGTTCGCCCCAGCGCTTCTCGACGCGCGCCCACACCCCGTCCGCGTCGGGCGACTCGGCGGTCTCCATCGCCCAGTGCAGGATCGTTCCGACATCCATGAGGGTCGTCGACGACGAGCCGCCGATCGTTTCGAGGAACCAGTCGAGCGGCGACTCCTCGAAGCGTTCGAGCCGCGACGGCGAGACGGGCACCTGGAGGCCCTCGAACAGCGGCGCATCACTCGAGGGCGCGAGCAGGCCGTGCCACTCGTCGGGGTGCGCGCCGGGCACCCCGATCTCGGCGAGGTGCGCGAGGGATGACGCCGCCGCGGTGCGGGTTCGCGCATCGATGCCGCGTGAGGTGAGCAGCCGACGCAGCCGCCCCGTCGTGCCGCGGAGGGTGAGCGGCGACCCTTCGGAGAGCAGCGGGATATCGGGTGGGAGAAGGTCGACGAGCACGCTGCGGGACTCGTCGTCGTTGACGACCGCCGCGAGCAGAACCCGATCTCGCGTGCGCGAGACGGCGAGGGCGAACATCCGCAGCTCGTCGTCGAGCACGAGGCGCCGCTCGTCGAGCACGCCCTCGTCTCCGACCGCCGCGCGGGCGAGCGCCTGGGGCGAGAGCAGGGTCCCGCGGGGGCGGCGATTCGGCCAGGCGCCATCTTGCAGCCCGGCGACGACGACCGTGTCGAACTCGAGCCCGACCGCTCCCGACGGCGTCGTGACGAGCACGGCGTCATCGCTACGCGTCGGCGCGATGAGGTCTTCGGTCACTTCGGTGTCGCGGAGTTCGGCGAAGAACTCGCTCGCCGCGACATCCGGCCGACGCTCGGCGAAGCGCTTCGCGGCGGCGAACAGCCCGACGATGCCGTCGAGGTCGCGGTTCGCCTCCGCGGCGGTGACCCCGGCACCCAGTGCTTGCGCGCGCCACGGGCCG
>CAZCEE010000366.1:0-2753 GCA_964497165.1 uncultured Schumannella sp.
CATCCGCCGCCTTCGCCGCGCTCGCATCCGCCGCCTTCGCGACTTTTCGCGCGGATCGAGCGTCAGTCCCAACGAAAAGTCGCGGACTAGCGTCTCAGTAAGTAGAGGGAGGTGTGCGGATGCGCACTGCGGCAGCCTGGGAGGGCGTCGTCACCGAGCTGGTGGCTCAGCGCGGTGAGGCGCTGTTGCGCTACGCGACCCTGTTGTGCGGCAGCCGGGATGACGCCGCCGACCTCGTGCAAGACGCCCTGGTGCGCACCTTCGGCCGGCTGCGCAACGGGTTCAGTGTCGAAAGCGCCGAAGCCTACGTGCGGCGCGCGATCCTGAACGGCCACCTTGACGGCGGACGCCGCACAACCCGGTGGCGCCGGATCGCGCCGCTCGAATACCGACCCGACGAGCAGGACTCCCCCGCGGGAGCCACCGAGGCCCGGCTCGACCTGCACGAGGAACTCCGCAAACTCACCCCCCGCGAGCGCGCGTGCCTGGTGCTGCGCTACTACGACGATCTCAAAGTCGACGACATCGCGGAGGCCCTCGGCATCAGTTCGGGTGCCGTGAAGCGCTACCTGAGCGACGGGCTCGCCAAGATGGCGATCTCGCTCGCCGACGACGGCACCGTCGAAGACCGGCTGACGCCGCGCGCTTCTCACATCGCGGCGCCGCGAAAGGAGGCCTCCCGTGGCCACCGAATCTGACCTCCGCGACCTGCTGAGGGGTTCCGACCCGGAAGGACGTGGCGAGATCGACCTCGACGCCGTATTGAGCCGCACCCGGCGCCGTCGGCGTCCCCGGGTGATCGCCGCGCAGGCTCTCGGGTCGGTCGCCCTCGTCGGGGTGCTGGGCACCGCCATCGTCGTCGCGATCCCGCGGGCCGACCAAGCAGCACTGATGACCGCTGAGGATGCCGCCGGAAGCGATGAAGCCGCGACGGCACCGTTCGCCGACGAAGACGCCCTTAAGTGGATGCCGGACGCCTGCGGCGCGCCCGTCACCGACCTAATCGGTTCCGAGACCCTCTCCCTCGAGATCACCGTCATGACCATCGACGAGACCGATGAGCGCGTCCCCGTCACGGTGACCCTGCGTAACGACGGGCCGGACCGCATCGTTGGAACCAGCAGTTCGCAGCCCTATGTCAGTTTCGCGCGCGACGGCACTGTCGCCTGGCACTCGTACGCGACACAGGATGCCAGCGCCCTCGTCGTCGACCTCGATCCCGGCGAATCGATGACTTACGAGTCGTTCTTCGAAGCCGTGATCTGCGGCACCGAAGACGACCTCCTGATGGACGATCCCGACGGTGCGCTGCCTCCCGCATCCTCCGGCGAGTATGAACTCCGTGCCGTGGTCGTGGTCACGACTGACGACGGCGCGAGCATCCTGGCGACCGGGCCGCCCCTGCCGCTCACGATCCCGTAAACCCAGGGTCGAACGACCTCCCGGTCGTACTCCTCGCCCCGATAAGATTCGGGCGTGGCCGCCCGGACGGCCCACGACGGGTCGGCGCAGGTCGCCCGGGAGGAGCCCGCATGCGACCGATGCCGACCGCTGGAGCCGTGCTCGCAGGCGCCGCCCTCATACTGATGGCTCCGGCTTCGGCATTCGCCGAACAGCCCGTCGACTTCGCCGGCGCGTACGTCGTCGATGAAGCCGGTGTGCTCGGCGGTACGACCCAGATCGAGAACGCCCTCGACGACCTGTACGACCGCGCCGAGGTGTCGCTGTTCGTCGTCTACGTCGACACCTTCGACGATCCGAGCGACCCGGCACTGTGGGCCGACACGACTGCGGCGCTCAGCGGCTTCGGCCCCGACGACGTCCTGCTCGCCATCGCCGTCGAAGACCGGCAGTACCAGCTCAACGACAACCTGCTTTTCGACGACCAGTACGACCGCGTCGCGACCCGCATCGAGACGCAACTCCGTGACGACAATTGGGAAGGCGCCGCGCTCGAGGCCGCGGACGCGATCGGCGACGAGCTCGCCGGCGACAACCCCGTCGAGCCCGGCACCACCGACGGCGAAGGCGGCGGCATCCCGATCCTGCCGCTTCTCGCGGGAGTCGGCGTCGTCGGAGTCGGCGCGTGGGGCATCTCGCGGCTCATGAAGCGGCGACGTGGAGTCGACCCCACCGCCCCCGTCGACAAACTCGACCAGAAGCAGCTCGACCAACGGGCGGGCAGCCTCCTGGTGCGCCTCGATGACGCGCTCAAGAGCAACGAGCAGGAGCTCGGCTTCTCCCAGGCGCAGTTCGGCGAGAAGGCCACGAAGGGGTTTGCGACGGCGCTTGCCGAGGCCGAAAAGCAGGTGAAGCAGGCGTTCGCCATCCGTCAACAGCTCGACGATGCAACGCCGGAAACCGCCGAGCAGAAGCGTCAGCTGACGACCGAGATCATCCAGCTCTGCGAAGCCGCTTCGGCCTCCCTCGCCGCGCAGTCGACCGACTTCGAGCAGCTACGGCAACTCGAAACCCACGCACCCGAGGTGCTCGAGACGGTCGCCGCCACGCACGCTGGCCTTCCGGCGCGCATCGACGCCGCCGAAACGATGGTGGGCGGGCTGTCGAAGAAGTACGGCGCCGTCGCGGTTGCTTCGGTCGACGGCAGCATCGCCCAGTCCCGCGAACTCGTCGCCTTCGCCACCACGGCGATTGCCGAGGCCCGCACCGCGCTCGCCGCCGGGAAGACCTCGGAGGCAGCGGTCGCCGTGCGCGGCGCCCAACAGGCCGTCGGCCAGGTCGAGCGCGCCGTC
>CAZCEE010000367.1:0-2745 GCA_964497165.1 uncultured Schumannella sp.
GACACGCGGCTGCGCCGCTACTCGACCACCGAGGGGGTTCAGGACTCGCGAGGACGGTCGCCGGAGTCGTCGGCGAGGAGGTCTTCGAGGGCGCGGTCGATGTCGTCGGGCTCGGGGGTTCCGCCGGAGAGCCGGGCGACGAGAGCCGAGGGGTCGTCGATGTCGGCCTCCCCGGGGACGACGTCGGGATGCGACCAGAGTTCGTCACGGCCTTCGGCGCCGACGGCGTCGTGCACGGCTTGCCACATCGCGGCGGCTTCGCGAAGTCGTCGAGGGCGAAGTTCGAGCCCGACGAGGGTGGAGAACGCCGACTCGGCGGGGCCTCCCGCGGCGCGGCGGCGGCGCACGGTTTCGGCGATCGCGACGGCGTGCGGCAACCGCGTGGTGGCTGCGGCGGTGACGACATCCACCCACCCTTCGATGAGGGCGAGCATCGTTTCGAGTCGGGCGAGGGCGGCGAGTTGGTCGTCGGTTTTGGGCGGGATGAGCGCGCCGGAGGTGACGGCGGCGCGGAGTTCTTCGGGGTTTTGCGGGTCGAAGTCGGCGGCGAGTTCTTCGAGGCGGGTGGTGTCGATGTGGATGCCGCGGGCGAAGTCGGTGATCTGGGTGAGCAGGTGCAGCCGTAGCCATTTGGCGTGCCGGAAGAGCCGGGCGTGTGCGAGTTCCCGTACGGCGAGGTAGAGCCGGATTTCGTCGATGGGGATGTCGAGGCCGGCGCCGAACGCGTCGACGTTCTGCGGTACGAGCGCTGCCTGTTTGGTGTCGCCGTCGAGCAGGGGGATGCCGACATCCCCGCCGGAGACGGCGTCGGTGGCGAGTTGCCCGACGACCTGACCGAGTTGCATCGCGAAGAGGGTGCCGCCGATGTTGCGCATCAGTTTGCCGGCGCCGCCGAGCATTCCGCCGAGTTCTTCGGGGGCCTGGTCCTCGAGCACCTCGGTGAGTGCGTCGGCGATGGAGTTGGCGACGGGTTCGGCGAGTTGCGTCCAGACCGGCATGGTGGCTTCGGCCCAGCCTGCGCGGGTGAGCAGCACGGGTTCGGTGGTGAGACTGCTGATGGCGGTTGCTTCGTCGAGCCAGAGCGCGGCGACGTGGAGCGCCTGTTCGAGTGAGTTGCGTTCGGCGGGGGTGGAGGGTACGGCGGAGCGGCCGGCGAGGGCGCGGGCCTGTTCGGTGGCGAGGCCCCAGTTGATGCCGTCTTCGCTGTTCTGGAGTGCCTGTTGGAGTTGCCCGATGAGCCGCTGCACCATCTCGGGGTCGTCGGGGAGGCCGGCGGCGCTGGCGAGTTTCGCGGGGTCGAGGTCGGTGTTGCCGGCGAGGAAGTCGCGCAGCATGTCGCGGAACTCGGCGCTGCCGTCGTCGCCGCTGTCGTCATCACCCTGGTCGCGGTCGCGATCGTCGGGCGGGTTATCGGCCATGGAGACTACGCTAGCCCGAGCATCTCGGCTTGGCCCGGCTCACACCTGCGCCCCAAGCGAACACGAAGGATTGCCGGTGTCTCTGTCTGATCTGCTCGCAGCCGAGCGCCCTCCTCGGGAGCAGCCACCCGCCCCGGAGCAGGCACCCTGGACGACGTATCTCGGGTTCGGGCTGCTCATCGCGGCGGTCGTCGGAACGGTGATGTTCGCGACAGCTCCGTCGCCGTACGTCGTCGAGAGCCCCGGTCCGGTCTTCGACACTCTCGGTGAGGTCGACAATTCTGACGGCGACCCGGTGCCGCTGATCGAGATCCCCGACGAGACGACGTACCCGACGTCGGGGCGCCTCGACCTTCTCACCGTCTACGTGGACGGCTCGCGGCAGAACCCGTTGACCTGGCTCGAGGTGGCGCAGGCGTGGTTCGACCCGAGCCGCACCGTGCTGCCGATCGACGCGGTGTATCCGGAGGGTCAGACCGAAGACGAGGCCGACGAGGAGAGCGCGGTGGCGATGGACACCTCGCAGCAGGATGCCGTCGCCGCAGCGTTGACCGAGCTCGACATCCCGTTCGACAGCGTGCTGACGGTGGCCGGCGTCATTGAGGGCACCCCGGCCGAGGGGGTGCTCGAGGAGGGTGACGAGATCCTGACGGCGGCAGGCGTGCCGGTGACGGATGTCGACGGGTTGCGCGACGTGCTCGCGGATGTCGGCGTCGGCACCCAGGTCGAGTTGGGCATCCGGCGCGGGCTCGAGGAATTGACTCTTGTGCTCGCCCCCGTCGCCTCCGAGGAGGACGGGTCGCCCGTCATCGGGGTGTTCGTGTCCTCGGTCTACGGAGCCTTCCCCATCGAGGTGGTCATCCAGCTCGAAAATGTCGGCGGTCCGAGCGCGGGGATGATGTTCGCCCTCGGCATCTACGACAAGTTGACGCGCGGCGAACTCACCGGTGGTGAGCACATTGCCGGCACGGGAACGATCGGCGGCAGCGGCCAGGTGGGTGCGATCGGCGGGATCGTGCAGAAGATGTACGGAGCACGGGATGCCGGCGCCACCTGGTTCCTTGCGCCCCAGTCGAACTGCGCCGACGTCGTGGGGCACATCCCGTCGGGGATCGAAGTGTTCGCGGTCGCCGACCTCGACGACGCGATCGAGGCGGTTGAGGCGATCGCCGACGACGACACCGCCGATCTCAGCCGCTGCGGCTGAGTTCGCCGAGGGCTGAGCTTCCCCGGCTCTCGTCGCAGCAGTCGCCACGTAAGCTTTGCGGTGATCGAAGGAGCCGACGTTGTCGACGACCCGCCCCGCCGCCCCGCCCGCCCGTAGCCG
>CAZCEE010000368.1:0-2743 GCA_964497165.1 uncultured Schumannella sp.
ACCCAGGCGGCGGTCGCGCCGAGGGCGAGCCGCGGGTTCTCGACGAGCAGGATCGGCAGTCCGGCATCCGCGGCGAGTTCGGCTCCCTCGGCGTCGGTGAGCAGCGCGACGGCGCCGCCCTCGCGGGCCTGCGCGGCAAAGGCCGCGCCGTGACCTTTCGCGCCTTTCACGCCGACGAAGAGGTCACCGGGATGCAGGTCGCTCGTGCTGAGGGTCACCCCGCTGATCTCGACCCCGTCGAGGCTGCCGCGGTACTCGATCCCGAACTCTTGAACGAACCCGGCAAGCGAGCGGGGCGAGGGATGCTCCGGCCTGAGGACCGGGGGAATCCGAGAACTCACCCGACTCCTTCCCTCTGCTTGCCACACCGGCCCGCGGGTCCGCGAACGGGGCTCCCCGCCTACCAGGTGAGCGGGAGGTTCGGTGCCGCTTCCGTCGATGGCGTGACCCGGAAGGTCTTGATGACCTGTTCCATGATCGCGTTGAAGACGGGGGCTGCGGCGGCCGAAGACTTCATCGTATCGGGCTTGCCGAAGGTGACGACAATGGCGTACTCCGGGTGGTCGGCGGGGAAGACTCCGGCGAAGGAGACGATGCGCTCCGAACCGTACTGGCCGTTCTCGGCGACCTCGCCGGTACCGGTCTTCGCGGCGATCCGGTAGCCAGGAACGCTGACCACGTCACGCGACGCACCCTGGCTCGCGACTGTCTCCATCATCTGCAGGGTCGTCTCGGCGGCGTACTCGCTCACCACGCGCTCCCCCGTCGGGACGGGCACGTCGGTCCACGTCCCGTCGGCCTGCTCGCATCCGCTCACCAGCGTGAGCGGCATCCGCACCCCGCCGTTGCCGAGCGTCTGGTACAGGCTTACCATCTGGGCACTCGTCGCCGTGATGCCCTGCCCAAACATCTGGGTCGCGAGGGTCACGGTGTCGGACTGAGTCTGGTCGGCCGTGTAGACGGTGCCGCCGTCTTCGCCGAGGAACCCGACCTCGGTGGGTTCGCCGAAACCGAAAGCCCGGAAGGCGTCGTACTTCTGTTGCGGGTTCAGCCGTTCGCTGAGCATCACCGTGCCGATGTTCGACGAGTTCATCAGGATGCCGGTGGCGGTCCAACGGAGGTCACCGTGTGAGAACACGTCAGTGATGTTCTCGCCCGCGGGAAGTCCGTTCGTGTAGTTGCCGGGAACCGTGACCTGCGTGTCGGGCGCGATGAGACCCGTGTCGAGCAGGGTGGCGAACGCGACCGGCTTCATGATCGAGCCCGGCTCGAACGGCGCGGTGAAGCTGCGCGCCCCCGAGTTCTCGGCACTCACCGAGTTCAGGTCGTTCGGGTCGATCGAGGGCCAGTCCGCGGCGACGACGATCTCGCCGGTGTCCACGCGCACGACCATCGCCGTTCCCCAGTCGGCGCCGACCGCTGTCCCCTGCTCGGCGAGCTGCTGCTGCGCGAACCATTGCAGGTCGGCGTCGATGGTCAGGTGCACGGTGCCGCCGTCGACGGGCTCCTCTTCGACGACGAGGCTGCCCGGCAGGCGTACGCCGTCCGCACTGCGCTCGAATGTCGACGTCCCCGAGGTCGCGGCGAGACACTCGTTCTCGCGGTACTCAGTCCCGGCGAGAGGCGCCGAGTCGAACCCGAGGAAGCCGACGAGGTTGCCGGCGATCGCTCCCTGCGGGTACGTGCGTGAGTGCCGCAACTCCGCGTACACCCATCCGATGTCGAGATCGAACACCGCGTTGAAGGTCTCAAGGGTCACGGCTTGCACGAGGTAGGTGAAATCCGACTCGGGATCCGCGGTGAGCGCGGCGTAGAGGTCAGCCGCGGGCGTCCCGGTGATCTCGGCGATCTTCGCGATCGCCTCCGTCGTCGGCACGTCGACCCGCTCCCCGTCGATGGTCATCTCTGTCGAGTCGTCGTCGACGTTGCGCGGCGACGCCGTGATGTCGAAGCGGTCGACGCTGTCGGCCAGAACCGTCCCGTTCGCATCCACGATCTCGCCGCGGGAGCCCCACACGGTGAGCGACATCGAACGACGGGCTTCCGCCGCCGCGGTGAGCTCGCCCGCACGCACCACCTGGATGTCGACCAGCTTGACGACGAAGAGACCGACGATCGCGAACACGGCGAACAGCGTCAGCGCCAGGCGCCGTGCCGTGAGCCGTGAGTGCGTCATCCTGCTCTTTCCGTTCGCGTCAGCGGGTGGTCGGCGAGGGAATCGTGCCAGACGATGACGAGTCCTGTGCTGCCGACCCGCCACCCGCCGATGAATTCTGAGCCGAACTCGAGGTTTCACTGGCGGTGGGCTTCGGCTCAACGAAGGTCGAGCCGCTCAGCAGTGAGTTGCCAATCCGGTTTCCGCTCGAACCGGTGAGGCTGCCCCCCGCCGGCGTCGGGTCGCCCGAAACGGCCCCCGTCGACAGGTCAAGAAACACCGGGTTGCCGCTCGCGACCATGCCGAGGTGTTCGGCGTTCGCGGTGAGGTTCTGCGTCGATGACAGCACTTCGAGCTGTTCGGTGAGCGCCTGCTCCTGGCGCAGCAGGTCACGTTGCTGGGTCTGCAGCCCCGCGATCGTGTACGCACCGTCGGCGAGCACGATGCTGAGCAGCAACTGAGCCAGCAGGATGGCGGCGATGCCCGAGATCGTGACGATCGCCGGCAGCATGCGCGGTCGTGCGCGACGCTGAGCACGGGTCGGCGCGACCTCCAGGTGGCGCCGAGGGGCGGGCGACCGGGCCGGAC
>CAZCEE010000369.1:0-2742 GCA_964497165.1 uncultured Schumannella sp.
GGGCGGCCTGTCGCTCAAACCTCCGGCCGGAATGGTCGGCATGAAGTACGACATGACGGGCGCGGTCACCGCTCTCGCCGTCATCGTCGCCGCGGCGAAACTCGCCCTCCCGGTGCGACTCACCGCGTGGCTGTGCATCGCAGAGAACATGCCCTCCGGAGCCGCGACGCGTCCCAACGACGTGCTGCGGATGCACGGGGGCACGACCGTCGAGGTGCTCAACACCGACGCCGAAGGCCGACTGGTACTCGCCGACGGGCTCGTCGCCGCGAGCGAGGAGGAGCCGGATGCCATCATCGACGTCGCGACCCTCACCGGTGCCGCGCGGGTCGCGATGGGCGAGCGCTACACCCCGGTGATGGGCGATGACGAGATGGTGAAGAAGGTGGTCGCGGCGGGCGCCGCGGTCGGCGAAGTGCTCTGGCACATGCCGATGCCACCCGAGCTGCGTTCACTGCTCGACAGCGACGTCGCCGACATCGCCAACGCGAAGCCCGGCAACACAAGCGGCGGCATGCTCATCGCCGCCCACTTCCTCAAGACCTTCATCGGCAGCACCGGCGAGGGCGCCGAGAAGCGCAGCATCCCGTGGGCACATCTCGACATCGCGGGGGTTGCGAACAATCCCGGGAGTCCGCACGGCGGGATCGGCAAAGGACCGACGGGCACAACGGTGCGAACGCTGCTGCGTCTCGCGGAAGACTTTTCCGCGCCGTAGTAGGGTCTATGTGGCAAGGAACACCTTGCCTTTCTGGGCCACACGCCACCCCCTGTCCTGGCCCGCAATCGCACGCATATAGGGAGTCGCCGGGTGTCCGAGCAGAACTTCGACCTTGTCGTTCTGGGCGCAGGAAGCGGTGGCTACGCCGCAGCACTGCGCGCCAGCCAGTTGGGCCTCACGGTCGGGCTGATCGAAAAAGCCAAGGTCGGCGGCACGTGCCTGCACGTCGGCTGTATCCCCACCAAAGCGCTGCTGCACGCGGCCGAGGTGGCGGATGTCACGCGCGAGTCCGCCAAGTACGGCGTGACGGCGACGTTCGGCGGCATCGACATCGCGGGCGTCACGACGTACCGCGAAGAGGTCGTCGCCAGCAAGTGGAAGGGCCTGCAGGGTCTCATCAAGGCTCGCGGCATCACCATGATCGAAGGCGAAGGGCGTCTCACCTCCCCCACGACCGTGCAAGTCGGCGACGTGACCGTCACCGGCAAGAACGTCATCCTCGCGACCGGGTCGTATTCCCGCTCGCTGCCCGGTCTCGAGATCGGTGGCCGGGTCATCACCTCTGAGCAGGCCCTCGCCCTCGACTTCGTGCCGAAGAAGGTCGCCGTTCTCGGCGGCGGGGTGATCGGCGTCGAGTTCTCGAGCGTCTGGCGCTCGTTCGGCACCGAGGTCACCATCATCGAGGCGCTTCCGAACCTCGTTCCGAACGAAGACATCGCGATCTCGAAGGCTTTCGAGCGAGCGTTCCGCAAGCGCGGCATCGAGTTCAAGACCGGCGTTCGCTTCTCGGGTGTCACCCAGAACGAGTCGGGCGTCGTCGTCTCGCTCGAGAACGGCGAGACGGTCGAGGCCGAGCTGCTGCTCGTCGCCGTCGGCCGCGGCCCGGCGACCGCGAACCTCGGGTTCGAAGAGGTCGGCGTCACGATGGACCGCGGCTTCGTTCTCACCGATGAGCGACTGCGCACCAACATCCCGGGCGTCTGGGCCGTCGGCGACATCGTTCCCGGCCTGCAGCTCGCGCACCGCGGCTTCCAGCAGGGCATCTTCGTCGCCGAAGAGATCGCCGGTCTGAACCCGATCGTCGTCGACGACGTCAACATCCCGAAGGTCACCTACTCCGACCCTGAGGTCGCCTCCATCGGTCTCACCGAGGCGAAAGCCGTCGAGAAGTTCGGCGCGGATGCGATCGCCAGCTACGACTACAACCTCGCCGGCAACGGCAAGAGCCACATCATCGGCACCTCGGGCAACGTCAAGGTCGTGCGTCAGAAGGACGGCCCCGTGCTCGGCGTGCACATGATCGGCGCGCGCGTCGGCGAGCTCATCGGTGAAGCCCAGCTCGCGGTGAACTGGGAGGCGTACCCCGAAGACATCGCCCCCTACATCCACGCGCACCCGACGCAGAACGAAGCCCTCGGCGAGGCGTTCCTCGCCATCGCGGGCAAGCCGCTGCACGGCATCTGACCCGCGCAAATACCGCGCAGCTAAGCTATCTACACAGGCTTCGAAGGAGCACCCTCTGATGAGCGAATCGGTCACCCTCCCGGCACTCGGTGAGAGCGTCACGGAAGGCACCGTCACCCGCTGGCTGAAGAAGGTCGGCGACCGGGTCGAGGTCGACGAGCCCCTGCTCGAGGTTTCGACCGACAAGGTCGACACCGAGATCCCGTCGCCCGTCGCGGGCGTGATCGAGCAGATCCTCGTGCAGGAAGACGAGACCGTCGAGGTCGGCGCCGTCCTGGTCACCATCGGCGACGGTTCGGGCGCCGCCGCTCCGGCCGAGGCCCCCGCGCCCGACGCCGCAGCACCGGCCCCTGAGCCCGCTCCCGCTCCGGAGCCCACTCCCGCACCGGCTGCCGAGCCCGCTCCCGCACCCGCACCTGCTCCCGCGGCAGCTCCGGCGCCCGAGCCCACCCCTGCTCCTGCTCCTGCTCCTGCTCCTGCTCCTGCTCCTGCTCCCGCGGCGGCTCCTGCTCCTGCTCCTGCTCCTGCTCCCGCTCCTGCTCCTGCTCCTGCTCCTG
>CAZCEE010000370.1:0-2729 GCA_964497165.1 uncultured Schumannella sp.
AAGGTTTCCAGCAAGTCAGCACCGAGTGACGCGAGCAGGACTCGCCCCATCGACGTGACGTAGGCGGGAAAGCGGGTGCCGATCGTGATGCCCACCGACATGATGCGCCGGGTGGGTACGCGGGCGATGTAGACGATGTCCCACCCGTCGAGGATGGATGCCGACGACGACTCCCCGACGACGCGAGACAGGGTTTCGAGGTGCGGCTGCGCCACCTCCGGCAGCGACTGCGCCGACAGGTACGAGAACCCGAGTTCGAGCACCCGCGGGGTGAGTTCGAACAGCCCGTCGCGCGCCCGCACGTAGCCCTCCGATTCGAGGGTGAGCAGAAATCGGCGAGCGGATGCCCGGGTCAGCTCGGTCGCGCGCGCGACGTCCGAGAGCGACAGCCGCGGCCGCTCGGCACCGAACGCGCGGATGACGGCGAGCCCGCGCGCGAGCGACTGCACGTACGTGCTGCCGTCGGGTTCTTGCATGTGCGGCTCTTCTCGGTCGTGAGTTATCCCATATGGGATGTCGTCGGGCGTGAGTTATCCCATTTGGGATATCTCACCGTTCGAGAACGATCGCGAGCCCCTGGCCCACGCCGATGCAGATGGTGACGACGGCGACGCCGCCGCCGCGCCGCTTGAGTTCGTGCGAGGCGCGCGCGATGAGCCGCCCGCCCGACGCCCCGAGCGGATGCCCGATCGCGATCGCGCCCCCGTTGACGTTCAACTTCGCCGGGTCGAGCTCGGGCCACAACTTCAGGCACGCAAGGGTCTGCGACGCGAAGGCTTCGTTGAGTTCGACGAAGTCGACATCCGCCCAGGTGCGTCCCGCGCGGGCAAGCGCACGGTTCGCCGCCTCGACGGGAGCAATCCCGAAGTACTGCGGCTCGTTGCCGGCGACGCTGCGGCCGGTCACGCGAGCGAGGGGTTCGACGTCGAGCGCCCCTTCGGCACCCATGAGCACCATCGATGATCCGTCGTTGAGCGGCGACGAGTTGCCCGCCGTCACCGACCCGTCGGCCGAGAAGGCCGGCTTCAGGCCGGCGAGGGCGTCGAGGGTGGTGTCGGCGCGGATCGACTCGTCGCGCGCGAGATCCACGCCCGGTACCGGCACGATCTCGTCGTCGAAAAGCCCGGAATCCCACGCCGCCGCCGCCCGCTGGTGCGACGCGAGGGCGAAGGCATCCTGTTCCTCGCGTGAGATTCCGTACTTCTCAGCCAGCAGTTCGGCGGAGCCGCCGAGTGGAATCGTCCACTCCTTCGGCATCGCGGGGTTGACGAGCCGCCAGCCGAGGGTCGTCGACACGAGGGTCTCGTTGCCCGTCGGGTAGGGCTTCTCGGGCTTGAGCATCACGAACGGCGCGCGCGACATCGACTCGACGCCGCCCGCGATCATCACGGTCGCATCCCCGGTTTCGATGGCGCGAGAGGCCTGAATCGCGGCATCCAGCCCCGACCCGCACAGCCGATTCGTGGTCGACCCGGGTACGGATGTCGGCAGCCCCGCGAGCAGCACGGCCATGCGTGCGACGTCGCGGTTATCTTCGCCGGCCTGGTTGGCATCCCCGAGGATGACGTCGTCGATCCGCGCAGGATCGAACCCGGGATGCCGGTCGAGCAGCGCCTTGAGGGTGGTGGCGGCGAGGTCGTCGGGTCGGATGCCCGCGAGCGCCTTCCCGTAGCGCCCGAACGGAGTGCGCACGGCGTCGTAGATGTAGGCGGCGGTCATGACGGGTCCTTGTCTCGCGAAGTGCCCATATTCACCGCATCTCGCGACTCCGGCGCGGCAGATTTCGGCATTTCGCGCAGGTCGAGGCCGGTGAGGGCGTTCAACTCGTCGAGGGTCGTGCCGAACAGCTCAAGCACGTGAGCACCCCCCGCGCCCACGGCGATGACTGCGCGTTCGGTGTAGACACGGCTGACGCATCCTTTGCCGGTGAGCGGGTAGGTGCACGCTTCGACCAGTTTCGAGGAGCCGTCTTTGGTGAGCAGGTCGGTCATCACCCACACCTGTTTGGCGCCGATGGCGAGATCCATCGCGCCTCCGACCGCCGGAATCGCGTCGGGCTCACCGGTGTGCCAGTTGGCGAGGTCGCCGTTGGTGGCCACCTGGAAGGCGCCGAGCACGCAGACATCCAAATGCCCTCCGCGCATCATCGCGAAGGAGTCGGCGTGGTGGAAGTACGCCGCCCCCGGCTCCGCGATCACCGGAATCTTGCCGGCGTTGATGAGGTCGGGGTCGATCTCGTCGCCTTTCGCGGCACGGCCCATTCCGAGCAGCCCGTTCTCGGTGTGCAGCGTCACATCGCGTTCGGGGTCGAGGTGGTCGGCGACCAGGGTCGGCGCGCCGATTCCGAGGTTCACATAGGCGCCATACGGGATGTCGGCAGCAATCCGTTTCGCCAGCTCGTCGCGGTTCATCGCAGCCACTCCCTCATCCCCACTTCGACGACACGGTCGGTGTACAGCGCGGGGGTGACGATGCTCTCGGGGTCGAGGTCGCCCACCTCCACGATCTGGTCGACCTGCGCGACCGTGAGGGTCGCGGCGGTCGCCATCACCGGATTGAAGTTGCGGCTCGTCTCGCGATACACGAGGTTGCCGAGCCGGTCACCCTTGAACGCGCCGATCAGTGCGACGTCGCCTTTGATGGGGGATTCGAGCACGTACTCCCGGCCGTCGATCGTTCTTGTTTCCTTGCCTTCGGCGAGCAGCGTGCCGACGCCGGTGGGGGAGAAG
>CAZCEE010000371.1:0-2704 GCA_964497165.1 uncultured Schumannella sp.
CAGGCTGAGGCCTACCGCGCGGTGTCGCTGCTGCTGCGGCGCCCGCCGGGACGTGAGGCCTACCCGGGTGACGTCTTCTACCTGCACTCGCGTCTGCTCGAGCGTTGCGCCAAGCTCTCCGACGAGCTGGGCGCCGGTTCGATGACCGGCCTGCCGATCATCGAGACCAAGGCCAACGACGTGTCGGCCTACATCCCGACCAACGTGATCTCGATCACCGACGGGCAGATCTTCTTGCAGTCCGACCTCTTCAACAGCAACCAGCGCCCCGCGGTCGACGTCGGCATCTCGGTGTCGCGCGTCGGCGGTGACGCCCAGGTGAAGAGCATCAAGAAGGTCTCCGGAACGCTGAAGCTCGAGTTGGCCCAGTACCGCTCGCTCGAAGCGTTCGCGATGTTCGCCTCCGACCTCGACGCCACCTCGCGGCGTCAGCTCGCCCGCGGTGCGCGTCTCACCGAGCTGCTGCGCCAGCCGCAGTACTCGCCGTACCCGGTCGAAGAGCAGGTCGTCTCGATCTGGACCGGCACCAACGGTCACCTCGATGACGTGCCGGTGCCCGACGTGCTGCGGTTCGAGCGCGAACTGCTCGACTCACTCAAGCGCCACACGAAGATCCTCGACACCCTGCGCGACACGAACGTGCTGAGCGACGAGACCCTCGCCGACCTCGAGAAGGCCGTCGAGAAGTTCAAGACGGAGTTCCAGACCGGTGACGGCCGCACGCTCAGCGCGCCCGGCTCGGAACAGTTCGATGAGATCCCCCTGGAAGAGATCAACCAGGAGAAGATCGTGAAGAGTCGCCGGTAGCCGATGGGAGCCCAACTGAGGGTCTACCGGCAGAAGATCCGGACGGCCCAGACCACCAAGAAGATCACTCGCGCCATGGAGCTGATCTCGGCGTCGCGCATCCAGAAGGCGCAGCAGCGCGTTCAGGCGTCCGCACCCTACGCGCGCGCCGTCACCCGCGCAGTCTCGGCGGTCGCGACCTACTCCAACGTCGACCACGTGCTCACGACGGAACCTGAGAACCCCACGCGGGCGGCGATCGTGCTGTTCACCTCCGACCGCGGCCTCGCGGGTGCGTTCAACTCGCAGGTCATCCGCGAGGCGAGCGAGCTGCGCACGCGCCTGGAAGCCGACGGCAAGGAGGTCGTCCACTACCTGGTCGGCCGCAAGGCTGTCGGCTACTTCGCCTTCCGTCGCCGGGCTTCCGAGCGGGACTGGACGGGCGGCACCGACAGCCCCGAGTTCGGCATCGCGCAGGAGATCGCCGCGACGATCGTCGAGAAGTTCGTGCAGCCGACCGAAGAGGGCGGCGTCGACGAGATCCACATCGTCTTCAACCGCTTCGTCTCGATGCTCGTGCAAGACCCCGAGACCGTGCGCCTGCTGCCGCTCGAGGTCGTCGAAGGCGTCGAAGAGCCGGAAACCGAGCACGTCGCGCTGCCGCTCTACGAGTTCGAGCCCGAGGTCAACGGCGTGCTCGACGCGCTGCTCCCGGTTTACATCGAGAGCCGCATCTTCAACGCGATGCTCCAGTCGGCTGCGGCGAAACACGCCGCCACTCAGAAGGCGATGAAGTCGGCCAGCGACAACGCCGACAAGCTCATCAAGGACTACACCCGATTGGCGAACAACGCTCGCCAATCCGAGATCACCCAGCAGATTTCCGAGATCGTCGGCGGCGCCGACGCACTCGTGAAGTAGCGAAAAGCCCCAGGAAGAGGACGAGAGATGGCTACTGCCACCACCCCCGCGAAAAAGGACGCAGCGAAGGCCCCCGCGAAGAAGGATGGGCCCGTGCAGCACGCCAGCGGCGGTCGCGCGACCCAGGCCGCCGGCGGCGTCGGGCGGATCGCCCGGGTCACCGGCCCGGTCGTCGACATCGAGTTCCCGCACGACGCGATCCCCGAGATCTACAACGCGCTGCAGACCGAGATCACCCTCGCCGGCGAGACCGTGACGCTGACCCTCGAGGTCGCGCAGCACCTCGGCGACGACCTCGTGCGTGCGATCGCCCTCAAGCCGACCGACGGTCTCGTGCGCGGCCAGGAGGTGCGCGACTCCGGCAACCCGATCTCGGTGCCGGTCGGCGACGTCACCAAGGGCAAGGTGTTCAACGTCATCGGCGAGGTGCTCAACGCCGCGCCGGGCGAGAAGATCGAGGTCACCGAGCGCTGGCCGATCCACCGCCGCCCGCCGGCCTTCGACCAGCTCGAGTCGAAGACGCAGCTCTTCGAGACCGGCATCAAGGTCATCGACCTGCTCACCCCGTACGTGCAGGGTGGAAAGATCGGCCTCTTCGGTGGAGCGGGCGTCGGCAAGACCGTGCTCATCCAGGAGATGATCTACCGCGTTGCCGCCAACCACGGTGGTGTCTCGGTGTTCGCCGGTGTCGGCGAGCGCACCCGTGAGGGCAACGACCTCATCCACGAGATGGAGGAGGCGGGCGTCTTCGACAAGACCGCCCTCGTCTTCGGCCAGATGGACGAGCCGCCGGGAACGCGTCTGCGTGTCGCCCTGTCGGCGCTCACGATGGCGGAGTATTTCCGCGACGTGCAGAAGCAGGACGTTCTGTTGTTCATCGACAACATCTTCCGCTTCACCCAGGCCGGTTCCGAGGTGTCCACTCTGCTCGGGCGCATGCCGTCCGCCGTCGGCTACCAGCCGAACCTCGCCGACGAGATGGGCATCCTCCAGGAGC
>CAZCEE010000372.1:0-2683 GCA_964497165.1 uncultured Schumannella sp.
GACGGATGCCCGTCGCGTCGGCGAGCGCGGCGAGCCGGTCGGCGCGCCGGGCGACGCCGACGACCTCCCAGCCGTGCGCCGCAAACAGTCGCGCGGTCGCCTCCCCGATTCCGGAACTCGCCCCCGTCACGACCACGCGTTTCGTCATCCCTCCACCGTAGAGCCGGCGGTGCGTGCCCGCCCGTAGAGTGTGCGAATGACGGGTGGCCGCATCCCCCTGTGGGACAACGCGAAATTCGGTTGCATGGTGCTCGTCGTGATCGGCCACGCGATCCAGCGCCAGGCGCTCGACTCTGACAGCGCACTCACGCTCTACCTGTTCATCTTCTCGTTCCACATCCCCGCGTTCGCCATCATCAGTGGCTACTTCTCGACAGGTTCACCTCCCGGAACTCGGCAGCTGGGCCGCGTGCTCACCGACCTCGTCGTGCCGTACCTCATCTTCGAAGCGATCTGGAGCGTCATCCAGTTCCTTCTCGAGGGTCGGCCGTTCAACCCGGCCGAACCGTCGTGGACGCTGTGGTTCTTGCTCGCGCTCGCGATCTTCCGCCTCGTGCTGCCCTACCTCGCGCTGTTGCGCTGGCCACTCGCCTGGGCAGTGTTCCTGGCTGTCGGCGTCGGGTACCTCGCGAGCGTCGACTCGACGTTCTCGCTATCACGCACAATTGGCCTGCTGCCGTTCTTCGTGCTCGGCTGGCAGCTGAAACAGTGGGATGTCGTCGACCGCTGGCGTGACCTCGCGGCGTCGATTTGGGGCTGGCGTGCCGTCGCGGCGGCGGCGCTCGGCGGCTGGTTTACCGTCGTTGCGCTCAACGTCGAAGCCTTCCGAGCGATCGGCCTCGCCGACTGGCTCTTCTACAGGGACTCCTACCCCGAACTCGGGGTGTCGGAGTGGTGGGCTGGGTTGGTGCGCCTGGGGCTGATCGTGCTCGCCGTCGTGCTGAGCGCGGCGTTCCTCGCGCTCGTCCCCCGCCGCGAGACATTCTTCAGCGCGTTCGGGCAGGCGACCATGTACATCTACCTGCTGCACACGTTCGTGCTCTACCCGCTACGCGAGTCGGGTGTGCTGCGCGGCGAGCACGCATCGATGCCCTGGCTGGTCGCGATGGTGCTCGCCTCGGTGGCGATCTCGTTCGCGCTCGCGAGCCCGCTCGTGCGGCGGGTGTTCCGGCCGATCGTCGAGCCGAAGCCGCGCTGGCTGTTCGGCGCGACCACCGAGCCTCCCGTCGAGTCGGCGCGGCGACCATGACCACTCGGTTACGCCGCGTTGCGCCGGTTCTGGCCCCGTTCTGTGGGGGAGCTTAGGCTCGCATCCGTCCGAGGCGATCCTTCGGGCCCTCACCAACGCAAGGAGCCCCCATGTCGGACTGGCGATTCGAGACCAAGCAGATCCACGCCGGATCCGCCCCCGACCCCGTGACCAACGCGCGCGCGACGCCGATCTACAAGACGACCTCGTACGTCTTCAACAGCTCGGATCACGCCAAGAACCTGTTCGCGCTCACCGAGTTCGGCAACATCTACACCCGCATCAACAACCCGACCCAGGCGGTCATCGAAGAGCGGATCGCCGCGCTCGAAGGCGGCACCGCGGCCCTCGCCGTGGCCTCCGGTTCGGCCGCCATCACCTACGCCGTGCTCAACATCGCCGGCGCCGGTGACCACATCGTCTCGTCGTCGTCGATTTACGGCGGCACCTACAACCTCTTCAAGTACACGTTCGCCAAGCTCGGCATCGACGTGACTTTCGTCGAGAACCAGGACGACGCCGAAGAGTGGAAGGCCGCGATCCGGCCGAACACCAAGCTGCTCTTCGCCGAGACGATCGGCAACCCGCGCATCAACATCCTCGACATCGAACTCGTCGCCGAGGTCGCCCACCGCGCCGACCTGCCGCTCATCGTCGACAACACGATCGCGACCCCCTACCTCATCCGTCCGTTCGAGTTCGGCGCCGACATCGTCGTGCACTCGGCGACGAAGTTCCTCGGTGGGCACGGCACCGTCATCGCCGGCCTCATCGTCGACGGGGGACGATTCCCGTGGTCGCAGCACGTCGACAAGTTCCCGGGACTCACCGAACCCGACCCCTCCTACCACGGCGCGTCGTACACGACGGTGCTCGGCGACGGGATCGCCTATGTCATCAAAGCTCGCGTGCAGTTGCTGCGCGACACCGGTGCGGCCATCGCCCCCGACACCGCGTTCTCGCTCATCCAGGGCGTCGAGACTCTCTCGCTGCGCATCGAACGGCACGTCGAGAACGCGCAGGCCGTCGCCGAGTGGCTCGAAAACCACCCCGACGTCGCGTCCGTCAACTACTCGGGCCTGCCGTCGAGCCCCTGGTACGAGGTCGCCGCGAAGTACGCCCCCCGGGGCGTCGGCGCCGTGCTGTCGTTCGAGCTGAAGGGCGGGGTGGATGCCGGCCGCGCCCTCGTCGAGAGCGTCACCCTGTTCAGCCACCTGGCCAACATCGGCGACGTGCGCTCGCTCATCATCCACCCGGCCTCGACGACGCACTCCCAGCTCACCCCGGAGCAGCAGCTCACGACCGGCGTCACGCCCGGCCTCGTGCGGCTCTCGGTCGGGCTGGAGAACATCGACGACCTCAAGGCCGACCTCGAGGCGGGCTTCGCCGCCGCCCGCAAGGTGAGCGCCGCGAACGCCAACGCCTGACCCTCCC